>JASGCL010000015.1:23962-35745 GCA_030054115.1 Hydrotalea sp. | reverse complement strand
TGTCCGTCATTCTCGAAAATTTTTCTAACCTGCGCCGCCGTCTCCACCCGTCATCAGTTGATTTATTGGTGGTTAGGGGGTAAAGAGGGTTGTTCGATTCATAATTACAATTAAAGAGCCAGCCATTTCATGAAAGCCAATTCTTATCGCAGTCATCACCTCGGCCAATTGCATTTGGCGGATAAGGGGAAATCGGTCGTTTTGGCCGGTTGGGTGCATAACAAACGCGACCATGGCAATTTGCTGTTCGTCGATTTGCGCGACCATTATGGTATCACGCAACTTGTTATCGAACAGGGCAAACCGCATTTTACAACCTTGGAAAAAATACCATTGGAATCGGTGGTGCAAATCACTGGGCAAGTGGTGGCGCGGGCGACCGAGACCATCAATAAAAACTTGCCGACTGGCGAGGTGGAAATTGTGGTCGCCGATGTGGTGGTGCTGTCGACCAGCAACAGCCTGCCCTTTCCCATCAACCAAGATGCCGGCTACCCCGAGGAGGTTCGTGCGACCTACCGGTTTTTAGACCTGCGCACCGAAAAACTGCATAATAATATCATGCTTCGCGGCCAGGTGATTGATTACCTGCGCACCGCGATGCGCGGCCAGGGCTTCCATGAATTTCAAACGCCGATTTTAACCGCCTCGTCGCCCGAGGGGGCAAGGGATTTTTTGGTGCCATCGCGCCTGCACCCCGGGAAATTTTACGCCCTGCCCCAGGCACCGCAACAATTTAAACAATTGCTGATGATTGCTGGCTTCGACCGGTATTTTCAAATCGCGCCATGTTTTCGCGATGAAGACGCCCGCGCCGACAGAAGCCCGGGCGAATTTTACCAATTGGATATGGAGATGAGCTTCGTCACGCAAGATGACGTATTTGCGGCGGTCGAACCGGTGATTGCCGGCCTGTTCCACGATGTTGGCAAACCGTGGTGGCAGGCACAGAAAAAACGCACCATGCGCATCTTGCCGGAAAAAAATATGCCCTTCCCAAAAATAACCTATGACGAGGCGATGGAAAAATACGGCAGTGATAAGCCCGACCTGCGCAACCCATTATTGGTGGTTAATGTAAGCGATATATTTGGCGACAGCGGTTTCAAAATTTTTGATGAAGTGGTGAAAAAGGGCGGCATGGTGCGCGCCATTGTGGTCGCGGGCACCGCCGACAAACCGCGGTCGTTTTTTGACGGCCTGAACGATTGGGCAAGGAAAGAGGGCGAGGCCGGCCTGGGCTATATTATTTTTAAGGGCGAGGAAGCCACCGGCCCCATCGCCAAAAATTTAAAACCCGAGGTGATAAAAAACCTGACCGCCCGTTGTTACGCGGCGGGCAACATGCCGGCCGGCAGTTCGGTGTTTTTTGTCGCCGGCGACAAACGCAAATCGGCCATGTTCGCCGGCCTGGCGCGCACCAAATTGGCGCAGGAAATGGCATTGATAGACCAGGATGTTTTTGCCTTTTGCTGGGTTATCGATTTTCCACTTTATGAATGGAACGACGAATTGCAAAAAATTGATTTTTCCCACAACCCATTTTCAATGCCGCAGGGCGGGCTTGAGGCGTTACAACAAACCGACAAGGAAAGGATTTTGCAAATCAAGGCCAGCCAATATGACATTGTGTGCAACGGCGTTGAATTGTCGTCGGGGGCGATTCGCAACCACCGCCCCGATATTATGTATCGCGCCTTCGCCATTGCCGGTTATGATAAGGCGATGGTCGATGGGCAATTTGGCGGCATGATTCGCGCCCTGCAATTTGGTGCGCCACCGCACGGCGGGGCGGCCCCGGGCATCGACCGCATGGTGATGCTGATAGCCGACGAGCCCAATATCCGCGAGGTGATTGCCTTTCCCCTGCAACAAAATGGCCAAGATTTGATGCTGGGCGCGCCGTCGCTGGCGTCGCCCCGCCAATTGAAAGAATTGCATTTGGAGGTGATAAAAGAAGATGACGCGTGATAAGGGCAATGACAAGGGCAATGATAAGGGCGTGGCGGAATCTTTTTCGTTCGAGGAAGCCCTGAGCGAGTTAGAAAAAATTATTTCGGCGATGGAGCAGGGCGAGGTATCCTTGGCCGAATCGGTAAAATATTACGAACGCGCCATGATGCTCCATAAAAAATGCGTGGCCGAATTGCAAAATGCCAAATTAAAAATCGAACAATTGGTGTTGTCGCCCGACAGCGATAAAAACATCATTGGCAAAAAAGATTTCGCCGCCGATAAAGAATAAAACATAAATGACCGATGTTGAGTTTGATTTTCCGCCGATAGCCGCAACCCTGTCGCTTGATGAATTGTTGGCGGGTGATGTCGCCGCGTCGCAGGCGGTTGTGGCCACATGGGTTGAGCAGGCACTGAATCATTTTTTTGCTTTTTTGGAACAACAACAATCGAAAGAGCAACCCTGGTCGCATGGTAAAAAACCATCGTTATTAAGTGGCGCGCGTTACGCCCTGCTGAACGATGGCGGCAAAAACCCGGCCAAGCGATTGCGCCCGTGGTTTTTGTTTTTGGCGGCGGCGGCCATGGGGCAACCGTTAAATAAATTTTATCACTTGGCCCTTAGCATCGAACTCATCCATGGTTATTCGTTGGTGCATGATGATTTGCCGGCGATGGATAACGACGCCATGCGCCGTGGCAAGCCGACCCTGCATCGCGCGTTTTTGGGCGACCTGTCGGCGAAGGATAACGAGGCCTTCGCCATATTGGTCGGTGACCTGTTGCAGGGGTTGGCTTTTGAATTGTTGGCGATGGATGGCGCAACCGCGCCCGCCGATAAAAATACCCTGTTGTTGCATTTGGCGCGCGCCGCCGGTTTTGGCGGTATGGTGTCGGGCCAATGGCGCGATATTGTTGGCGCAACCACCATCGATGATGCCAAGCGGTTAAAGGCGCAAAAAACCGGCGCGTTGATTGAATTATGCCTGACCGCGCCGTTGTTAATCACGCCGCCCGATAATCATACCGCGACATTATGGCATGGTGTGGCGCGGCAGGTTGGTTTGCTTTACCAAGCGGTCGATGACATGATGGACGAGGTCGCCACCGCGGGTGCGATGGGCAAACAAACCGGCAAGGACAGGGCGGCGGGCAAATCCACCACCATCGCCCTGCAGGGGTTAAGCGCGGCGCGGCGGGAAATCAACGATTGGCTGGCGCAGGTCGAATCCGGCATCAACCAATTAAAAACCACGAGTGATGGCGATGGTCATGGCGATGGCGCGGCGGTTGATTCTGTTGCCGCCAACCCGATTAAAAATGCCGTGGCGGTTGATTTGTTGCTGACGTGGCTTAAAACCATGATACAGCCAGTGATAAAAATATAAAATAAATATTACAAAATATAAGCCATAATTTTTGTTGTCGGGGTATAAAATTCACCTCTTGACAGATTTTTTCAAAAGGTAGACAATAAATACCTAAACCGGTGGAGGGGTTTTCGGCATTATTGTAAATAATGGCGGGAACGGCTTCTACTTTTTATTATTCATTACAATTTCTGAAGGGAAAAAAAATGAAAAAACTACTACTGCTTGGCGCGTCTGTTGCGGTTGGCTTGACCTTATTAAGTGTCAGCACACCGGCGAAGGCGGCTGACCAAGCCTCTTGCGGCAAAGTGCGCGTCGGTGACGTTGGTTGGTCGGATAACACCGCCATCAATGCCTTGACGTTTTTAACCGTCGGCAATGCCCTTGGTTACAAACCCGACATCAAGAACTTGGGTTCGCCCGTCATTGCGAAAGCACTTTCGACATCGGACCTTGATGTGTTCTTGGATTATTGGTCGCCCGCGGCTGACGGTCTCTATAACCAATTTGTCAAAGACAAAAAAGTTGAAGTCGTGCGCAACAATGTTGAAGGTGCCAAATACACCTTCGCGACCACCGAAACGGCTTACAATGCCGGTTTGAAACATATCAAAGACTTGCCCAAATTTGCAAAACAATTGGACAACAAAGTCTATGGTATCGAACCCGGTAACGAAGGGAATGACCATTTCCGTGCGGCCTTTAAAAAACACAATATTCAAGGCTTCACCGTTGTTGAATCGTCCGAAGCCGGCATGTTGACCCAAGTCGAAAAAAACAAAGACGGCTACGTCGTGTTTTTGGGCTGGGCGCCACACTGGATGGGCTTCCTCTACAAGATGAAATATCTTGATGGTGGTGACGAATGGTTTGGTAAAGGTGGTGGTTTGACCAACATCAAAACCGTGGTGCGTTCTGGCTTAAAAGCTGACTGCCCCAATTTCTATAAATACCTGAAGAATGTCAAATTCACCCTCCCGATGGAGAATGAAGTGATGTTTAAAATCGGTAAAGAAAAGAAAGACCCGAAAACCGCCGCGACCGAGTATTTGAAAGCGCACCCAGATGTGCTGACAGCTTGGCTCGCCGGGGTGACAACCGCCAATGGTGGTGACGCCGTTGCGGCCGTGAAAAAATCTCTCGGTATGTAATTCATACTTTTAAAAGAGATATTTTCGCTGAAAATATAAAATACCCCCATGGTTTTTTTTAGGCCATGGGGGTATTTTTATGCTTATTTTTCATTGAAAAAATTAAGAAAACTCATATTGACATGTGCGGCAAAAAAGCACAAAATAAGACAACAATGGCGTTGGTGTGAGGGGGCGTTATAAAAAACAACCTTTCATGATGACTTGTCGCGCATCAATGCTTTTTAGCAATATTTTTCTTGAAAGGAAAAAAATGAAAAAACTACTATTACTCAGTTCGCTGGTTGCGGTCGGCATGACATTTGCCACCACGGGGAAGGCGGCCGAAGATGCCTCTTGCGCCACGGTGCGCTTTGCCAATCCTGGCTGGACCGACATTTTGGTGACCACGTCTTTTGCAACCAACTTGTTGCAAGCCTTGGGCTATCAAACCAAAGACATTACCCTTAGCACGTCGGTTTCTTGGAAATCGGTGGCCGAAGGCGATGTTGATGTTTTCCTTGGCAACTGGACACCCAGCCAAGACGAAAAAGCCAAACCCTATTTGGGCAAGGTAAAAATTGTTGGCACCAATTTGGTGGGCACACGCTACACCATGGCGACCACCAAAAAAGCCTATGATGAAGGCTTGAGAACCGTTGCCGACTTGGCCAAGTTCAAAGACAAATTGGGCGGCAAGGTTTATGGTATTAACCCCGGTTCATCTGGCAACACCAACATGATGAATGCGATTGCCGATGCGAAGCTCGAGGGCTTTACCTTGGTTGAATCGTCCGAGGAAGGCATGTTGACCCAGGTGCAACGTAAAAAAGATGGCTATATCGTCTTTTTGGGTTGGACACCGCACTGGATGAACAGCAAATTCCAAATGGAGTATGTTGGTGGCCCAGAGCTTGATAAATATTTTGGTAAAGGCGGCGGTTATGGCATTGTTCGCACCGTGGTTAACAAAAATTTTGCCAAAAAATGCCCCAACGTCACCAAATTGGCCAGCAATTTAAAATTTACCATGGAAATGGAAAATTCATTGATGTCGCTGGTTGGTGAGAAGAAGCAAAAACCAGAAAAAGTGACGGTTGATTACCTGAAAGCCAACCCAACCCTGTTGGATGCTTGGTTGAAGGGTGTGACCACCAAAGATGGTGGCGACGCCGTTGCGGCCGTGAAAAAATCTCTCGGTATGTAATCCATAGTTTTAAAAGAGATATTTTCGCTGAAAATATTAATTGCCCTCGCGCTTTTTTTTACTAAGGCGCGGGGGCAATTTTTTTAGATTGTTGGTTTTTATGGTTTTTTTTTCGGGTTACGCTTATAATAAAAACTTGACAATCTCAGCCAGTTGTCTAAAATCGCTTTATGATAAATGATAATTACGCCATAAGTAGTTAATAAATAATCATGGGTTTTAGCGGGGTTATTAGAAATAAGGCGGGCGAAGCAAAATGAGTTGCGTTAGGGTTGTGCTAAACAAGGCATGTCAGACAGAAGTAGAGTTATTTGTCGTAAGAATAATAGCGGGGCAAAAAAAGGGGCAAAAAGTTGAACCAAAAATCTTTTTTATAAAGATTTGATAATATAAAGGAGCGAGAAACAATGTCTATCGATTTTGGCCTATCCGACAAGATAGCAAACAATAAATTTGAATTGGGCGACCATGTCTGGCGATTTTTGGAGCCTGTTTTGGACAGGTTTCAACGCCACAATGCGTTGGTTGACGGCTTGACTGCTTTTTTGGAAGATGTTGTCAAGGTTATGTTGTTTTTGCCGCCGCTTTACATGGTGGCGATATTTGCCGCCGGCACTTATTTGGTGACGCGGCGGATTGGCCTTAGCATCGGCACGGTGCTTGGTTTTATTATTTTGTTAAATTTGGGTTTTTGGCAGGGGGCGATGGAAACCCTGTCCTTGGTGGTGGCCTCGGCCGGGCTTTGCCTCTTGATTGCCTTGCCGGTTGGCACATTCCTGGCGCGCAACCCGCGTTATTATAAATTTGTCGAACCAATTCTTGACATGATGCAGGTTGTGCCAACCTTCGTTTATCTTATCCCCGCGTTGGTGTTGTTTGGCCTGGGCATGGTGCCGGGGATTTTTGCCACCGTGATATTTGTCGTGCCGACGCCGGTGCGATTGGTTTATACCGCATTGAGCTCGGTGCCATTGTCGTTGCAAGAAACCGCCGATTCCTTTGGCGCGACCAAATGGCAAAGGTTGCGGCTGGTTGATTATCCCTATGCCCTGCCATTTTTGTTGCAGGCCCTGAATCAAACCATCATGTTATCGTTGTCGATGGTGGTTATCGCCGCCTTGGTCGGGGCGTCTGGCCTTGGGGTGCCGGTGGTGCGCGCCCTTAACCAGGTCAATGTCGGGCTGGGGGTTGAAAGCGGCCTGGCGATAGTTATCGTTGCTATCATCATGGATCGCATTTTGCGCAATCTTTCAAATCGCAACAGCCAATAAAAAATCTATAAAAAATTATTTAAAAAACCTATAATTAAAAATAAGGCAAGGTCATGAAAAAATCGATTAAGAAAAAAAGCAAGAATGTCGCGTCGGCCAAAAACACGTCGCACAAAAACATGGCGGGTAAAAAAATGAAACCCGGCACGATGATTGAAATCGACCATGTTGATGTTAAATTCATTGTCGATTCGCGCACCGACCGCAATCGCAATATGTTTGGCCAGGCAAAAAAAGAAACCATTCAAGCGGTTAGCAATGTTACACTTGATATTGCGTGCGGTGAATTGGTTGTTTTGATGGGGTTGTCGGGTTCGGGAAAAACCTCCCTGCTTCGCACCATCAATGGTTTGAATAAAATTACCGCCGGCGCGGTGCGGGTGCGGCGCAGTATCAATGACGAGGGCTTCCTCGACCTTGCCCGTTGCACCGCCGATGAATTGCGTTCTTTCCGGCAAAAATCGGTGGCGATGGTTTTTCAACAATATGGGTTATTGGCATGGCGGAGCGTCGCCAACAATGTGGCCTTTGGGTTGGAATTGGCCGGGGTTGAGAAAGAAAAAAGATTACAAAAAGCACGCGACATGCTCGACATCGTCGGTTTGGGCAAATGGGCAAACGCCATGTTGTCGAGCCTGTCGGGCGGCATGCAACAACGGGTTGGCTTGGCGCGCGCCCTAGCAACCGAGGCACCGATATTGTTGATGGACGAACCATTTTCCGCCCTTGACCCGATTATTCGCTACCAATTGCAGGGCGAATTGTTGGAATTGAACAAAAAATTGGGCCGAACCATCGTGTTCGTGTCGCATGATTTGGATGAGGCAACCCGCATCGCCGACCGCATTGTCATTATGAAGGATGGCGAAGTGGTCCAGGTCGGCACGCCGCGCGATATTTTGTTAAAACCCAACAGCAAATACGTGAAGGATTTCGTCAGCGAGGTCAACCCGATGAAGGTGTTGAAGGCGCGCGATTTGGTTGGTTTCTCCCCCACCATCAATGGCGGTGGCGGCAAGGAAGTTGCCCCCAACACTAGCTATCAAGAATTGCTGGCCATGTGGCAAAAGGACAAATCATTTTTTATTGTTAAGGACAAAAATAAAAATTACGGCACCATTTCGGGTGATGATTTGCTTCACACCTTGACCAAGTAAAGCGATAAAGCCCGCCGATAAAAATTACCGCCGGCAATTATTGCCCTTTGCTTGGTAAGATTTGACAATGCCGTTTTGCAACATGAAGGTTGTTTGGCACCATTTTTTATAATAGGTTTGACCCTCCGCCCCCTCGTGGAACGCGCCGCCGCTGGATTGACCGGTAATCATGGGCGGTGCGCCGGCCACGCCCAGCTCGGCCTGTTGATAGACCAAATAATTGTAACCGCTGAGATTGTAATCGGTGCTGGGCGCGCCGAGCAATGCAAAAACCTCGGCGCGGTTTTTGCCGACCAACGATAGCATGGTGCTGTCAAAATTTTCGCGGCTGGCGCAGGCGGTTAAGGATAACACCACCGCCACCGCACCGATAAATTTGCCGATTGATAATATTTTTTTTTGCATGTCTAGCGACCCTTTATTTTTTTCCAATGTTTGCCAATTTTGTTTATGTCGAATGGGGTTGATTGATACACCAAATTTATCCAATTGGTAAATAATAAATAAGCATGCGACCGCCATTGGCTTTTCGGGTTTTGCGCAATGTCATCGTTCGGAAAATAATTTTTCGGTTTGTTGGTGTTCAACCCGGCCTGTTGGTCGCGGCGATATTCCAACCCCAGGGTGTCAACATCATATTCGATGTGATTAAACATATAGGTCGTGCGATATTGCCGGTCATTGATAAGGCAGGGTTGGCCGTCGACCGATTCAACCAACAGCGATAAATCCTTGTCATCGGGCATGGCGTCGACCGCGGTGTAACGCGACACCGGAATGGCAAATTCATCGTCAAAGCCGCGCACCAGCGGGTGGTTTTTTTGCAACACGCGGTGGCGATAAAGGCCGAATGCTTTCTCAGACAATTCGTGTTTGCCAACCCCGCGGTGGTGGTATATCGCGGCCTGCGCCCCCCAACAGATGGTGAAGGTCGAATGAACATTGGTTTGCGTCCAGGCCAGGATGTCGGTTAGTTCTTGCCAATAATCCACCGCGGCAAAATCCATACGCTCGACCGGCGCACCGGTGATAATCAGCCCGTCAAATTTTCTATCCTTAACCTGGGCGAATGTGCTGTAAAATTTTTGCAAATGCCCCTCGGGCGCGTTTTTTGCGGTATAACTACCGGTGGTGAGCAAGGTCAGTTCGATTTGCAACGGACTGCCGCCCAATAACCGCGCCAATTGCACCTCGGTCGCTTCCTTGGTCGGCATCAGGTTGAGGAGCGCTATCTGCATCGGCCGGATGTCTTGGCGGATAGCTTTTTTTTCCAGTATCAGGGCCACGCCCTCGTTGATAAGTTGCGTGCTGGCGGGTAAGTCGTCGGGAATTTTAATCGGCATGTTATTTATTTTGCTAGCAGGTCGCTATTTCCTATCTTTGCTTCCTTTGATGTGTTATAGACCATAAATCATGAGTAGAAAATTGGCAAGAGAGTCGTCACGCGGTAACAGCGGCGCAAGATTTAATAATCGTTCTGACAGCGGTCCCCGTCGTTTTGGTAATAGGTCGGAGGGACGCCCCGAGGGTCGTTCTGAATCGCGTTTTGGCGACCGGCCACGTCCATCCTATGGCGCACCGCGCGGTGATGGTGAAAGAAGTTTTGGCTCGAGAGGCGATTCACGGGGTGATTCAAGGGGTGGCGATGGCGGTGGTTTTCGTTCGCGGCCCGATGGCGATAGGGGCGGGTTTCGCCCACGCCGCGACGATGGTGAACAACGCGGCGGTGAGGGCGGCGGTGAAAGACGTTTTGACGATAGGAATTCTGGGGATTCGCGGCCACCAAGGCGCGAGGGCGGCAGTCGCTTTGGCGGCGGTGGCAGTCGTTTCGGCGGCGGTGGCGGTCGTTTCGGCGGCGGTGGCAGTCGTTTCGGCGGCGGTGGCAGTCGTTTCGGTGGCGGTGGCGGTCGGGATGGCGGCCGTGGCTTTGATAGAGATAATAGAGATGGTGGCCGGCCACCAAGGTTTTCAGACCGTGGTGATAGGGGCGAGGGTCGCGGCGACCGAGGCGAAGGCCGTGGTTTTTCGCGTGGCCCCTCACGCGGTTTTTCAGACGATAGAGGCGATAGGGGCAATAGTCGCCTGAGTTTTAGGAAATCATTCGATAGGGACAGGCCAAACGACAGGCGCGACGACCAATATGACGACCGCCGTGGTAGCGGCCAGCGGTCACGCCTGCCCAAGAACGATGGTTATTACCTTTATGGTTTTCACGCCGTGGTGGCGGCCCTGCTGAACCCGGCGCGCGAAAAAATTAAATTGCATCTGACCGTTGAGGCAAAAGAAAAATTAGAAAAAAATGAAACGATAAAAAAACTATTGGCCGAAATGGGCTTGGCGGTTGATGTGATGGATCGCCATGGCATCGACCACCAATTTGCCGATGTGTTGCACGACGCACCGCACCAAGGGGTGGTGTTTGAAACAAGGCCCTTGCCGCATGTTGATTTGCGCCATCATTTGGAAAGCATCATCATGGTCGATAAAAAAGAATCGCCCTGTTGCTTCCTGATTTTGGATAAATTACAAGACCCGCATAACATCGGTGCGATTTTGCGCTCGGCGCGTTATTTTAACATCGACGGCGTGGTATTGCCCGAACGCCACACCGCGCCCGAATCGGCGGTCATGGCCAAATCGGCCAGCGGCGCGCTCGAGGTTACACCATTGATACGGGTCAGCAACCTGTCGGAGGCGATTAAGCTTTTCAAAAAACATGGCTTTTGGGTTTACGGCCTCAACCAACATGGCACGCAACCATTGGAAAAAACCAATTTTGATAAAAAATCGGTGATTGTCATGGGGCAGGAAGGCGGCGGCGTTTCGCCCCTGGTCAATTCGCAAACCGATTTTTCGGTTAAAATTGACGGCGCGATGATGGATGATAACATGGTCGAAAATAATGTCGCAACCGACGCCCCGACGGCCGAGGGTGCCGACAGCAGTGAAACGGGTGGCGAAAAGTCAGAAAAACAAGAATTCGCGGTTAATAATGTTGATAGTTTAAATGTCAGCAACGCCACGGCGGTCGCGCTGTATCAATGGTCGATAACCAAGGGTTTGTAAAAAATACTGGCATTGGCGCGGGCGACCATCGTTATTCTGTAACCTAAGGAATCATAATCATCTATTGTTGAGGGGGGGGAAGGCATGACCGCGATTTATGTTGTGATGTTGGCGGTGTTGATAATCGCCAATATTTTTTACCTGCGTAGCGTTTATAAAAAAGAAACCATCCTGTCGCGCACCACGTGGGTTTTGTTGACGGTGATGAGCACCGTAGCCTTCCTGCAATTATTGCATCAAAACCAATGGCAATGGAACGCCAATGTTTTGTTATATCCGTTTATTTTGGCGGTGGCGCAATTGGTGGTGGCGATGGTGGCGTTAAAACATGGGCGCGGCGACAAACATATCGGCCACACGCTGGTGATTTATGGTTTTGTGTTGTTGTCGATTCTGTTGTGGCTTATCACCGACAACCCGACGCTGGGGTTGGTGACGATTTTGTTCGCCAACAGCCTTGCTCTTTACCCGACATTGCATAAAACCTGGCACCAGCCGGCGCAGGAATCGCTCATCGCCTGGTCGATGACGCGTGGCCTCGCCTTATTAAGCCTGGGTAATTTATTGCTTGGCCACACGCCCGATATCAAAAAATATATTTTTTCCGGTTACATGGTGGCGGCCAA
>JASGCL010000015.1:0-23862 GCA_030054115.1 Hydrotalea sp. | reverse complement strand
GCCACACGCCCGATATCAAAAAATATATTTTTTCCGGTTACATGGTGGCGGCCAACGGTTTGGTGGTGGCATTGATTTTACGCAAAGGGCGAAAATAAATGTCATTGGGGTTTAGTGGTGGCATTGATTTTACGCAAAGGGCGAAAATAATTGCCGCTAGTTTTTTTGATGAAAAACCTATAAATTGCAAACCATGACGAACAAACCAAATGTGCTGGTGGTGATGGGAAGCGACAGCGATTTTCCCATCATGAGCGCGGCCTTAAAATTATTAGAAGAATTTGGCGTTGCCGCCACGGCACGGGTTGTGTCGGCGCACCGCACCCCCGAACGATTGCGCGACGTGGCCACCGCCGCATTGGCCGATGGTGTTCAGGTTATCATCGCCGGCGCGGGTGGCGCCGCCCATTTGCCGGGCATGATGGCCAGTTTTTGTCCCCTGCCGGTGCTGGGCGTGCCGATACCAACCAAATCGTTGCAGGGGTTGGATAGTTTATTATCGATTGTGCAAATGCCGCGCGGCGTGCCGGTGGGCACCTTGGCAATTGGCGAGGCCGGCGCGGTCAATGCGGCCTTGCTGGCGATTTCTATCCTTGCCTTGCACGACGAACCCTTGGCCAAAAAATTGGCGGATTTTCGCGCCAAGCAAACCGCCGCCGTGCCGATGTTGCCCGGGTCGCCGATGTTGGGCGAGGATGAGGCGAACCCCAAAAAACAATGACCAGCATGGCGCATCATTTTTCCTCGCCGCAAACGATTGGCATTTTGGGCGGCGGTCAATTGGGGCGGATGCTTATCATGGCGGGGGCGGCATTTGGCGCAAGGTTTGTCGTGTGGGATGCCGCCGATGACGCGCCGGCAATGCAATTGGCGGCAAAAAAAATCCTCGGCGGTTTTGACGACGAAAATTTATTGCAAGAATTTTTATCATCGGTCGACAGCGTGATGATAGAATGGGAAAATATTCCGGTTGCCCTGGTCAAAAAAATTGCCGCGCAAAAACCAATCATCGCGCCGGACAATTTGTTGGAAATCGCGCAAAGCCGCCTCGCCGAAAAAAACTTTTTCTTGAAAACGCCAACGCAACCCGTGCCCTTCGCCGCGATTATGGCGGGCGATGACCAGGCGACGATTGAAAAAAAAATTGCGCAGGCCAATATAAATTTCCCCGCGATTTTAAAAACCGACCGCATGGGTTACGATGGTAAGGGGCAATATCCGGTGGCGTCGGTCGCCGATATTCTAATCATCACCCAACAACAGCCAACCAATTTTGTGTTGGAACAAAAAATTAATTTCGTTGCCGAGGGGTCGGTGTTGGTGGCGCGCGATTTTGCGGGCGGGGTGGTGGCATACCCCATGGTGCAAAACGAACATCGCCATGGTATTTTGCACCGCACAAGTTATCCGGCGGAAAGTATTTCGATGGAGATTCAGGAAAAGGCGATAGCCGCCACCAAGCAGATGGCTATAGACATCAATTGTTATGGCTTGCTGTGTGTTGAATATTTTATCACCGGCGGCGGCGATATCATCGCCAACGAAATGGCACCGCGACCGCATAATTCGTTCCATTGGACGATAGAGGGCGCCAGCGTCAGCCAATTTTTACAAATGGTGCGCATCGCCATGGGGTTGCCGGTTGTCTTGCCGCTTGTCGGCGCGCAAAAAATTGAAATGTATAATATCTTGGGCGATGATATAAAAAACGCCGAGGCGGTGGCGAAAAAACCAAATTATTTTTTACACCTCTATGGCAAGGCGGTGGCCAAGCCCGATAGAAAAATGGGGCATTATACTATTTTGTTATAATTTTTTTTAAAAGATTGATGATGTTAGAAAAATTACGCCGCCTGTTGCCACAGCATAAACTTGATGGCTGGTTACAAAATAGGTCAGATATTTTTTTGAACGAATATAGCCGCGCCAGTGATAATTTTTTAACCCCACTGACGGGGTTTACCGGCTCGACCGGTTTGGCGATGGTGCTGATGGATGCGGCGTTTTTATTGGTCGATGGCCGATATGATGTGCAGGCCGCGGCGGAGGTTGATAAACAATGGCGCGTCATCGGCCCGAAGGAATTGCGGGCGCAACAATTATCGGGCGCGATGGATTTTTTAATCGCCCACCATAAAAAAAATTCGGCGCGGCCGCTCAGATTGGGCTTCCCCAGCGCGGAATTTTCACACCAGCAAATCACCAACTGGCAAAAAAAACTAATTGATAGCAACATCACCCTGCAACCGGTTGCGCAAAATTTGGTTAAGTCGTTGCTGGCGACATTGCCGCAAACCCAAATGGACGAAAAAACAACGCCCAGGATTTTTGACCATGATATGGAATTTGCCGGCGAATCGCGCGGCAACAAAATAAAAATTGTCGCGGAAAAAATTGCGGCAAAAAACCTTGATGGATTTTTTATCGGTGACAATGCCAATTTGTCGTGGCTGTTAAACCTGCGCGGTGATATTATTCCCTATAACCCAATTGTCACTGGTTTTGGTTTTGTCGAAAGCAACCAGCGGTGCACGTTGTTTTTGCCCGACGAATTGTTGGCGCAAGGATTTGATAAAAACCTTATCGCTTGTTACCCCATGAACCAGATGAATGATTTTTTTAAACAATGGCGCGGGCGCGACGAAAACAAAAATAAAAAAATTGGCTTGCATGACCAAGATTGTTCCCACGCCGTGGTTCAATCGGTCGGTGGCGAAAAAACCGATAATTTGGTTTTTACCGACGACCCAATTACGCGGTTAAAAGCAATAAAAAATAAAACCGAGGTTGCCGGCGCGCGCGCGGCGCATATCGCCGATGGTATTGCCATGGTGAATTTTCTCCATTGGTTGGAATCGGAAATTGCATCTGGCGGCCTGCACAATAAAAAAATCGATGAAAAAATCATGGCCGAAAAATTATGGTGGTTTCGCAGGCAGGATAAAAATTGCATCGCGCCAAGTTTTGAAACCATTCCGGCCCTATCCGAAAATGCCGCCTTGCCCCATTATCAAACCACGGCCAAAACCAACCGCGTGGCGCGCGTCGATGATATTTTTTTGCTGGATTCGGGGGCGCATTATTTTTTTGGCACGACCGACATCACCCGCACCATTTGCTTGACGCCGCGTGCGCTCATCGATAACAAATGGGGCGACGATTTTGCCGAACATTACGTGCGGGTGTTAAAGGGTAACCTCGCCATTGCGCGGGCGCGTTTTCCGCTGGGTATTTCGGGCGGCGAGCTGGACCCCCTGGCGCGGCAATTTTTATGGGCGGCGGGGCGCGATTACAACCACGGCACCGGCCATGGCATCGGCAGTTTTTTGCCGGTGCATGAGGGGCCGCAATATATTTCCGGCCGCAGTCACGAACCATTTGCCGATGGCATGATAACCAGCAACGAGCCCGGGTTTTATCACAGCCAACATGGGGTTGGCGTCTATGGCATCCGCATCGAAAATGTCGAATTATGCGTTGCGGTTGCAAATGGTGACGATGGCGCGGTGTTGGGGTTTGAAACCTTGACCCTGTGCCCGATAGACACCACGCCGATTTTTCACAAAAACAATTTGGCGATGTTGACGGTGGAGGAAAAAAAACAATTTAATGATTACCACCAAAAAGTTTACGACCAATTGTCGCCGCATTTATCGCCGCTGGCCAAAAATTGGTTGCGCGATAAAACCAAAGCCATTTGATATTTTTATAAAAAATGGCGTTGTGCTATGGCTGGTTGATGAAGCGCGTTCCCCTGATAATTGCCACTGGCCTCGACATGGCGTTCGATTACGCGGTGCCCGATGACAAGGTTTTGAACGGCGGTGAAATCATGCGCGTGCCATTTGGCAAACGCGATTTGCTGGCGGTTTATTTTCCTGAAGAAACCACGGCCTTCGCCGATGGCAAAACCCTGCAGTTAGAAAAATTAAAAACGCCATCAGTTTTTTTTAACGACGCGCCATTTTTTTACCCGCCGCTGACGGCGGCGCATCGACAATTTTTGCTTGAGCTTTCGCGTTATTACGGCGGCGATTTGGCCGCGCCCTTGGGGGCGGTGCTTAAGATGGCCCTGCCGGTTGAAAAAATTTTCGACGAAACATTTTTAATAAAAACCATGGCCAAGCAAACGCCTAAAAAAAATAATGATGAAGGCAATGGTAAGCTCGATGTGAATCTTGGGGAAAAACATTTCGCATTAAACCAACATCAATTGGCGGCGATTGATTCCCTAAAAAAAAATACGACGATTGAGGGGGGCGGTGGGTTTTCGGTGCAATTGCTTCACGGCATAACCGGTTCGGGCAAGACCGCGGTTTATTTTGAATTGATGCGGTCGGTGTTGTCTGCCGGCAAACGGGTGTTGGTGCTGTTGCCGGAAATTTCGCTTTCCACCCAATGGCGTGAAAAATTTTATGAATTTTTTGGCAAGGATATATCCTTGCTCGAATGGCATTCGCATTTGACGCCGCGCACCCGCACCGATAATTTTTATCAATTGTTGCGTGGCGCCGGCCAGGTGTTGGTCGGGGCGCGGTCGAGCCTTTTGTTGCCGCTCGATAATTTGGGGTTGATAGTGGTCGATGAAGAACATGACGCTTCATACAAACAACAATCGGGCGTGCGGTATCACGCACGCGACATGGCGATATTGCGCGCCAAGTTGGAACAATGCCCGGTTATTCTTTCCACCGCCACCCCCAGTTTGGAAACGCGCCACCACGCCGCGCAACAAAAATACCAGCGCACGGTTATCCATGACCGCATTTTAGAAAAAAAATTTCCAGCAATAGGGTTGATAGATTTGCGAAAAGACGTTTTAGCGAAGGGCGAATTTATTTCCGCGCCGTTGCAAACCGCCATCGCCGAAACATTGGCGCGCGGCGAGCAAGCCTTGCTTTTTATCAATCGGCGGGGTTTTGCGCCGATAACGCTTTGCACCGCCTGTGGCGAAAAATTATCTTGTCGGCAATGTTCGGCTTACCTGACGCATCACGCACGGCAACAACGTTATCAATGCCATCAATGCGATTGGTTTATCGCCGAGCAACAATTAGCCAATGACAATGGGGTGGTGGCCTGCCCGGCTTGTCACGCCGAAAATAGCCTAGTGGCCTTTGGCCCGGGGGCGGAGCGCGTCGTCGCCGAGGCGCAAAAAAAATTCCCGCACAGCACCATTGCCATGGCGACCAGCGACACGATAAAAAAAGAATCCGACCTGCAACAACTTATCAACGACATGACGACGCGCAAAATTGACATCGTGGTCGGCACGCAATTATTGGCGAAGGGGCACGACTTCCCCTACCTGTCGTTGGTCGGCGTCATCGCCACCGACCAATTGTTCGTCGGCGAGGACCCGCGCGCCATGGAGCGGGCATGGCAAGGGTTGGAGCAGGTTATCGGCCGCGCCGGTCGCCATGACAAAACATCATCGGCGCAGGCCTTGTTGCAAACCTATCAACCGCAGGAATCATTGTTGCAACATTTGGTCGCCGGCCGACAGGAAGAATTTTGGCAAGGGCTGATGGACGACCGGCAAAAACATCACCTGCCGCCGTTTGGTCGTTTGGCCTTGGTCACCGCGCTTCACAAAAATGAATCGTTTTTGTACAAGGTTTTGTTGCAGATGAAAAAACAGGCCGGCGCATTATTGCCCGACGCCTCGGCAAGTTTTAAAATCTACGGCCCGGCACCGGCACCGGTCGCGCGGGTGCGCGGGCTTTACCGCCACCGATTTTTGTTGATGGCAAAAACCCACAAGGAATTATTGGCATTTTGCAAATCATGGCTAAAGCAATGCGACGGCAATATCGCAGATTACAAAAAAATTCGCATCGAATTAGATATCGACCCGCAAGATTTCATGTAACGGCTGGCGGCGGTCGATGAATCAAAATTTTACGGCAGGACTTTTTTAAAATTATGGATGGTGACGCTGGCGAATAACCCGGCCTTGCGATAGGGGTCGTCGGCCAAAAAATCATCGATATTTTTTTTATCGGCCGCGCCGAGAATCAGGTGCGAGCCCAGCATCGCGCCGTCATCGGCCAGCAAGGGACCAGCGATGATTATCGCAACCCCATAATTTTTTGCCACCGCAATATGGGCAAGGTGCGCCGCCCGATTCGCCGCCCGCACCGCGCTGGCGTTCGGTTTGTCCAGGGCAGTTACAATAAATTCCTTCATGGTTTTTTTATTAGAAGAAACCTTGCCAAAGGGCAAGCATTTGTTGTTCGATAATCCGTAGCGAAAATTTGTCGCGCACCAGTTGCCGCGCACCGCGTCCCAATTTATTGCGCAATGGTGCATCGCCAAGGATTTTTTTCATCGCCGTGGCAATCATCGCCGGGTCATTTTTTGCCACCAACAAGCCGCTGACGCCGTTGCGGCAAACCTCGCGCGACCCGGGGGCGTCCAGCGCGAGCAGGCATTTGCCCATCGCTGAGGCCTCGAGCAACACCTGGGGCAGGCCCTCGCGGTATGACAACAATGCAACCGCGTCGGCACGGGCGATGGCGCGGCGGCTGTCGGCGGTGTAGCCCATAAAAACCACGCCGCATTTTTTTAAATCGCTGATGGTGGCCAGCGACAGCGCGCTTGGGTTTTCGCCATCGCGCGCGCCGTAAATTAAAAAATCGACATCGCGCCATTCTTGCCGCACCAATTTTGCGGCCTGACAAAATTCGACAATTCCCTTGTCGCGCAATAACCGCGCCATGGTGATAATTGTTTTTTTATTTTTTTTGCCGGTGGGCAAATCTTCGTTGCCCCGAAAATAATCATCATCGACGCCGACGCCCAGCATCAGCACAATATTTTTTTGCTTGATAAAAAATCGTTGACGCATCAAGGACAAATCATCATGGTTCATCACCAATAGTTTTTTATCGGCCGGCGCAAAAATAAATGGCAAGACGAATCGTAAACCCAAGCGCACCAGGCGGGCAAAGGGTTGGTTGCTGATAAAGATAAAGCCGAGGCCGGTGAGGCTTCCTAAAAACCTTACCCCCTGCCAGCGCGCCACCAACCCGCCGTATAAAACCATTTTTAACGCCAGGGCATTTATCATGTCGGGTCGCTGGCGGCGGATAAAACGATGGATGGCGAGAATGGTTTTTATTTCGGCCAAGATATTTTTGCCGCCGCGTTGCACCGGTAAGGAAAAACATGCGACGCCGATTTTTTCCAATAATTTTTTTTTATCGGCCGCGCCATTAAAATTGGTGGCGAGCGATACCCGCGCGCCGGCCGCCACCAGGTTGCGCAGGTGCGGCAAATAAAATTGCACCACCATCGACGGGTTGGACGCCAACCACAATATATTTTTACCCAATAATTTCTTGGCTTGGAATTTTTTATCGCGGTTGGTCATTTGTTGGCTCGCCTTGGTTTTTTATTTTTGCTTTGTTTTTTCTTGCGAATCATACTATCAAAATTTCATGGCTGATTCTATCGCTATTACGCGCGCGCTTATCTCGGTGAGTGACAAAACCGGTTTGGCGTCCTTGGCCGCGGCACTGCATCACCATGGTGTGGCGATTGTTTCATCGGGCGGCACCGCCGATTTTTTACAACGCGAAAATATCCCGACCACCCGGGTCGAGGATGCAACCGGCTTCCCCGAAATTTTGGGCGGCCGTGTCAAAACCCTGCACCCCAATATTCATGGCGGTATTTTGGCGCGCGGCGTTGATGATGATGACGGGGCGAGCGACGCGCGTGACCTGGCGCAACATAAAATAAAAAAATTCGATTTGGTGGTGGTAAATCTTTATCCCTTTGCCGATGCCTTGGCCAAAAAAATGCCGGCGCAAAAAATGATTGAGGAAATCGATATCGGCGGCGTCGCCCTGATTCGCGCTGGCGCAAAAAATTTTTCATCGGTTGTTGTCGTAACCAACCCGCGCGATTATGAATTGCTTATCGCCGAGATGCAAAAAAACAACGGGCAAATATCGCTCGCGACGCGCAAAAAACTCGCAAGCATTGCCTTCCGCCATGTGGCCGATTATGACGCCTTGATTGCCGATTGGTTCGAAGGCGGCGATGATAAAACCGCGCAACAGAAATCGGCACAGCATCAATTACCCAACCATGCCATCGCCCTGCGCTATGGCGAAAACCCGCACCAGGCCGCGACGTTTCTGACCGATAAAAAATTCGGCCTCGGTGCCATGATGCAATGGCAGGGCAAGGATTTGAGCTACAACAATTATCTCGACCTTGATGCGGCGTTGCGTATTTTAACCAGCATGGCGCCATTGCACCAACCGGCGGCGGTGATTATCAAACACACCGACCCCTGCGGCGTGGCGGTGGCGGGCGATGTTGCGGTGGCTTTTAAAAAGGCTTTTTCCGCCGACCCGATATCGGCCTTCGGCGGCATCATCGGCGTTAATCGCGCGGTCGATGATAATTTGGCGCAGGCGATTATCGATTTAAAAGTATTTTTTGAAATTATCATTGCGCCCAGTTTTTCCGACGGCGCAAAAAAAATATTGGCGGCGCGACGTGATTTACGCTTGCTGTCGCCCGATGTTTGGCCAAGCACCGCGCCGCGAGAAAAATTATACCGCTCGGTGATGGGCGGCATCCTCATCCAAGATAGCGACGATAAAATCATCGACCGCCAACAATGCACGGTCGCGGCCGGGCCGGCGCCATCATTGCAACAATGGCAAGATTTGATGGTGGCGATGATGGTGGCCAAGGAAATGCGGTCAAACGCCATCGCGATTGTCGCCGGCGGGGTGACGCTCGGCCTGGGCGGCGGCGCGACCAGCCGTGTCATGGCGAGCGAGAAGGCGGTGCACGACCTCCTGCAAAAAAAAATATCGGCCGACAAGATGTCATCGCCGGTTGTCGCGTCTGACGGCTTCCTACCCTTCACCGACAATGTCGAAATTTTTATCAAGGGCGGCATCAAGGCGATTATCGAACCCGGCGGGTCGGTGCGCGATAAAGATGTCATCGCCCTGTGCCAACAACACAACATCACCCTGGTGTTTTCGCACGACCGCCATTTTCACCATTAACATGGCGCGGTGATAAAAAGATTGCCAAACAAATTATTTAATGTTAAAAATTGCCCATGCTACATTTTCAACTCGAAAGCAACTTAAAATCACCGGTTAATCAAAACGGCATTTTGGCTTTGTCGATGACCGGCGCCTTGACGCGCGATGTCGATGGTTTTACCTCCGGCCAATTGAGTAAGGCGATTCTCGCCGCCGGTTTGCAAGATAAGGCCGGTAGTTTTTTAGAAATTGTCGCCCCGAGCGGCACCAAATGGCACGCTATTTTGATTTACGGCACCGGCCAAAAAACCGACGATAAAAAAAATAAAAAATCGTCCGAACAATTGGCGATGGAATTGGGCGGCCAGGTTTTTTCGCACGCCACCGCCCTGGCCAAAAAATTATTGGGCGACGATAAAAAAAAGAAACTGCCGATGTTTTGGGTGGTGGATAAGGCGACGCAACCGCTCGACAATTTGGGTTCGTTCTTGCTTGGCTATCGCTTGAAACAATGGCAATTTCACCGCTACTTGACCGACGAAAAAAAAATCGCGCAACATCCATTTGAAAATGAATCAGCGGTTTACGAAGGCGGGCTTGGCGATAAGCAAGCCCTCGCCGCGCTGGAAGAAAAAATAAACGCGATTTACGACGGCGTTATCTTGACGCGCGAATTGGTGTCGGAACCGGCCAATGTGCTGACCCCGCCAGAATTTGCGCGCCGCGCCGCCACCCTAAGCAAGGATGGTTTGAAAATCACCACCCTGGGTGAATCGGCAATGGAAAAATTGCAGATGCATTCGCTGTTGGCGGTGGGCCATGGCTCGAGCCAAGAATCACAATTGGTGGTGATGGAATGGAGCGGTGGCGAAAAAAATGCCGCGCCGATATGTTTTGTCGGCAAGGGGGTTTGTTTTGACACCGGCGGTATTTCGTTGAAACCATCTGGCGGGATGGAGGAAATGATTTGGGACATGGGCGGCGCGGGCACCGTCACCGGTTTGATGAAATTGTTGGCCATGCGCAAGGCACCGGTCAATGCGATTGGCGTGTTGGCGATTGTTGAAAACATGCCCGACGGCGCGGCGCAACGGCCGGGCGACATTGTGAAATCAATGTCGGGCCAAACGATAGAGGTCTTGAACACCGACGCCGAGGGGCGAATGATATTGGCCGATGCCCTGTGGTATGCGCAGGAAAATTTTAAACCCAGCACGATTATCGATTTGGCAACCTTAACCGGCGCGATGATTGTCGCCCTGGGGCATGACCGCGCCGGATTATTCAGCAACGATGACGATTTGGCGCGAGAATTGTTCGAGGCGGGCGAGGCGGTTGATGAAAAATTATGGCAAATGCCATTGTCGCCCATCGGTGGTTATTATGACAAGTTGATTGATTGTTTTGAAAAACGCGCCGATGTAAAAAATATCGGGGCCGCCGGCCAAGCCGGGTCGATAACCGCCGCGCAATTTTTGCAACGTTTTATCATGGCGCGCGACGATTACAAACCGGCTTGGGCGCACCTGGATATTGCTGGCATGGCGTGGCACAAAACGGCCAGCCCGCTTCACCACCCGGGCGCCACCGGCTACGGCGTGCGTTTGCTCAATAATTGGATCAGCAAAAAATTCGGCTAGGCAATTATTTTTGCCTATCGCTTCGCTACTTGAGGCGTGCCGTAGGCCTAGAGAACCGGTTTTACCGCTTTTTGATTTTAAGGTTATAGCCCAAAATAAACAAAAACCATCGCCGCTAGTTTTTTATTTCCTAAGCTTGCTTTTTGATTCCGCAAGCACGCCCAGCGCGATGCCGTCAAATGTTTCGCCTAGGCCGTAGGCCTAGAGAACCGGTTTTACCGCTTTTTGATTTTAGGGTTATAGCCCGAAATAAACAAAAACCATCGCCGCTAGTTTTTTATTTCTTAAGCTTGCTTTTTGATTCCGCAAGCACGCCCAGCGCGATGCCGTCAAATGTTTCGCCTAGGCCGTAGGCCTAGAACCGACTTTACCGCTTTTTGATTTTAGGGTCGTAGCCCCAAACAGCAATTACAGCTTGGTGTTTTTGATAAGGGCTTCGAATTTCGCGGCGACTTTTTTTTGCGCCTGCTCCAATTCCTTTTCCCATTGCGTGACAACTTTTTTATCCAACGGGCCTTTTTTTGCCAATTTTTCTAACTTGGCGGTAAGGTTCTTATTCAAATTTTTTTCTAAGCTCGATGCCAAGCCTTTGGAAATTTGTTTTTGCAATTTCGAGCTCAGGTCGGTGCTGAATGTTTTGTTGGTTTTTTGCAATAATTTTTTTAACGATTGCACGGTGTCAAATGGACTCATGATAATCTCCTTATCGTTGGTTATGTTTTTGTCTGTTGTTATTGTAACATATTATCACCGCAATACTAACCCTAACCGAACCGCAAAACGCGGTTGATGATTGTTTGGCGTTATTTATCAAATAAAAAATTGCGGCGAAAAGTTTTTTATCTTCCGCCAGCAGAACTAAAAAAACAAATCGCGGGTTTGTGGCATGTCTTTGTAAACACCGGCGATCCATTCGCCGTAACCATTATATTTTAATGTTGGCACGCGGTCGGCCGCGTCGCGACCCAACACCCGTTCGGTGGCTTGCGACCAACGGGGGTGCGAAAATTCTGGGTTCACATTGGCAAAAAAACCATATTCGTTTTTTGAAATCGTCGACCAAAATGTTTTTGGTTGTTTGTCGGTCAGGGTGATACGCACAATCGATTTGATAGATTTAAAACCATATTTCCACGGCAAGGCAAGGCGAAGCGGCGCGCCGTTTTGGTTGGTCAATGGTTTTTCATATGCGCCGACCACCAAAAATGGCAAATCATTCATCGCCTCGGCAATCGTCAACCCCTCGGTATATGGCCAGGGATACCAAACCTGTTGCAACCCGGGCATCGAATTTTTATCGGCCTTGGTTTCAAACATAACATATTTGGCCGACGACTTCGCGCCAACCGATTGCAATAATTTTTTTAACGAAAACCCCGACCAGGGCACGGTCATGCTCCAAGCCTCGACACAGCGGTGGCGATAAACCCGCGTTTCAATTTTCATTTTTTTCATTAAATCAACCACATCGATGGTTTGTGGGCTATCAACCATGCCGTCAATAACCACCGACCAGGGGTATGGCGTCAGGCTGTCGGCGCTACGCCACACGTCCTTATCGCTACCGATTTCATAAAAATTATTGTAACGGGTTGCAAATTCTTCGCCGGTTACGGGGAAACGCCGTGCCTTATCATATTTTAGGTTATTGGCGGCCGGGTAAAGCCCGCGGGTTTTTGCCACCCACGCGCCATTGCCCGCCATGTTCGGTGCGGTGGCGGCAATCGCCTTATCAAAACCCAACATGCCGGTGGCCAATGCCCCGCCGATGGTGCCGGCCGAAATTTTTAAAAACTTACGACGATTTTGATGATAATCATGCCACAGATGTTCAGGCGTGGCGGATGATTCGGGCAATTGCCAGCCGGGTTTTTGATGGAAAGAAATTTTTTGCATGGCCGGTATTTTTCGCCTTTAAGCAATCTTAACGAATTACCTTACCGATGGCAAGGTATTTTTCGCGCCGTTGTTCGATGAGTTTATTTTTGTCTATTTTTATTAACTGGCCAAGGGCTTGGTCGATGGCCTGCCTGGTGTTGACGAATGTTTCGTCGGGGTCGCGGTGCGCGCCGCCGACTGGCTCCTTGACGATTTTATCAATAACCTTGAATGCCAACATATCCTCGGCGGTGATTTTCTGCGCGGTTGCGGCGACCTCGGCCTTTTTTGCATCGCGCCACAGGATGGAGGCGCAACCCTCGGGCGAGATAACCGAATAAACCGCATGTTCCAGCATCAGCAATCGGTCGGCCGAGGCAATGGCCATCGCCCCGCCCGAACCACCCTCGCCAATAATAACGCAAACAAAGGGCACGCTTAGCGAAAGCCCGACATCGATATTACGCGCAATCGCCTCGGCCTGGCCATGCTCCTCGGCCTCCAGCCCCGGGAACGCGCCCGGCGTGTCGACAATCGACACCACGGGCAATGAAAATTGTTCGGCCAGTTTCATCAACCGCGCTGCCTTGCGATAGGCCTCGGGCTTTGGCATGCCAAAATTATGCTTGATGCGGCTGGCGGTGTCCTTGCCGCGTTCTTGGCCAATCAACATACATGGTTGATGATTAAAAAATGCAAAACCGCCGACCATGGCGCAATCCTCGCCATATGACCGGTCGCCCGACAGGGGGGTGAAATCGTGAAACACGCGGTTGGCAAAATCTAAAAAACGTGGCCGTTCGGCGTGGCGCGCGACCTGAACCTTTTGCCAAGGGGTAAGGTTGGTGTAAAGCACCGCCAGGTTTTGCGATATTTTTTCCTTCAGTTGTTTTATTTCGCCTTCAATCGCCAGCGACTGGCCGCCTTTTTTTTCAAGCACATCCTCCAACGCGTTTAAATCCTTTTGCAGGGGCGACAGCAAGGGCAATTCAAAATCGAGCAGGGAGGCGCGAAACCCATATGGCGCGGGAATCTCCCCCCGTTCGGGTCTTTTTAATATATTTAAAACCATTTTATATTCTCCGCAACAATACCCACATTACCACACGGGGCGGGGGTTTGCAAACCGCTATTATTTTTTTAAAACAATTTTCACAAAAAAAAGCGCGCCATTTTAAAAAAATGGCGCGCTTTAATGTTTGTAATAATTATGGTGTTTATTCGCGACGGCTTAAACCAATGATGTTTAAGATGTTGATAAACATATTGATGAATGAGCCATAAAGCATCAAGGCACCCAAAATGCCCAACCGCGTTATCATTTGCGGCCCGGCGCGATAGAACTCATCATATTGTTGCTTCAGCATTTGGGTGCTAATCGCTGTCGCGACCGCCGAAATACCGACAACCGCGAATGACAATAACATTGAAAAGCCACTGCTTTTCAAAAACGCATTGACTATCATGGCGAGGAAGACACCCAACGACAGCATGAATATGAAATGCGCCATACCCTGCAGATTGCGGCGGGTGACATAACCAAACAGGCTAGACCCGGCAAACATGCCAGCGGTGATGAAGAACGCCCGCGCCAAATCAAGCGCGCCACCCTCAATGCTTAAAAAAGAGTAGATAAGCGGCGTGATTAAAATCGACACCAATGCCGCATAACCCCAAAAGGCCAGGTGCGCGGTGGCGATGCTACGGCTTTGCAGAATCAAGCGCGGCGCCATCAGGCCGACCGCGAGGGTCGCGCCAAAAATCACCAACGACATAATGCCAAAGGATAGGGCGCGCATCAACGGTTCGTTGACCGCCAAGAATAGGGTGACCAAGCCGGTGAAGGCAATGCCCAGCGCCATGTAATTATAGGTCGATAGCATAAAACGGCGGAGGCCGACGTCGTATGTTACCTTCGCCTTGCTGGCGACCGATGAGAATGAAAAGTTATCGCTCATTTGGTTTGTGTTTGTGCTCCTTTGCACGCATTTATGGTTTGTTATACAAAATATAGTTATTTTGACGGGTAATGTCAAGAGCAACTTAAAAGGGTGGACAGGGGTTCAAAAAGGAAAGGGATGATGTTCGCGGCCACGCAGGATAGATTCGGCCAGTTGAGTGTAGACCATCTTGCCAGCGATGGTTTCCTGCAGAATAAAATCGCGGGCGCGGATGATTGTTGGCGCGTCGTTGCGGTTGGTGGCTGATGACGATGGTTGAAAATCGACCAGCCAGCGGATAACCCGCTCGCCGCCCAGCCCCCGCGTCATCACCCGTTGCATGGCCAGGGTGCCGCCGCCTGCGCCATTAAAAAAATCGACGATGGTGCCCTCCATGTTGCCACGAGTGATGAAGGACAGACGCGGCGGATTCGTGTTGGGTGGTGGCAATGGGTCGCGCAACAACCGCAGGCCGACGCGCCACCAATTTTTTATATCGTCATCACCCTGAAAAACAAAGGCCGTGCTTTTTAATTCATCGGGCGGGGCGGTGGTGGTATTGGCCTGGTCAAACGGCGGGTTGATAAGCACCTGACAAAATTTTTTATCGGGCACAAATTGATTGATGTCGCCATGGTGCGGGGAAAAACGCTGGCCGCCATGCAACAATGGGTTATCATGCAACAGGTTTTTTTGTAACAACGAAAAATAATCGGCGTTTTTTTCAACCGCGCAAATAGTGGCCTGGCGATTCCAAAACCCCGCCACCAACGACACCGCCCCAACCCCCGCCCCCAGGTCTATAACATCTTGCGCGTTTTTATCCACCATCGCGCCAAGCAACACCGAATCAACGGCCACCCGATACCCGGCGCGGTATTGGTTCAGCACCAATTGTTTGTCCAAGATAAAATCGCGGGTGATGGTCATAAAATTGTTTTTTATGTTATAATATGGTAACCACGAATTTGCATTATAAATTTTGTTGCGTCGTTGCGGCCTCATTCCCAGCCCATTACTCACCCTGTTTTTTTATCCTCATGTCATCAAACAATAATATCGATAACACCATGCGCGCCATGCAGGAAATGGTGGCCGATGATTGGCGCGCGATGGAGCAGGTGATGACCGACCAATTGGCGGGCATCGATTTGCAACATCTGCCACTTTTGCCGGAGATTGCCAATCACCTGTTATTGGCGGGCGGGAAAAGATTGCGGCCGCTGTTGTGTTTGCTGGCGCAACGATTATTGCCACCGCAAAAAAACAATAGGATGCAAGACGATACCAACCCGATGGTTTACCTGGCGGCGGCGGTGGAATTCATCCATGGTGCGACCTTGTTGCATGACGATGTTATCGACCGCGCCACCTTGCGCCGTGGTAAAAAAACCGCCAACAATATCTGGGGCAATCATTTGCCGGTGTTGGTCGGGGATTTTTTATTCGCCCGCGCCTTTCAACTGATGGTCAAGGTCAATAACCAAGCGGTGCTAAGCACCTTGGCCCAGACCGCGGCCACCCTGTCGATGGGGGAGGTCTGGCAATTGAGTCATCAATTGCATTATCAGGAAAAATTTTTAACCCTGGATGATTATGAAAAAATTATTTTTGCCAAAACTGGCTCATTATTTGCGGCAAGCTTTGTCGTTGCCGGATTGTTGCGCCAGCCCGACCCGCGCGATGCGGTGAATGTCGCCCTGCACGAATTGGGGGCGGCGATTGGCATGATTTTTCAATTGGTCGATGACGCGTTGGATTATTTTGGCGATTCGGCCAAAACAAAAAAAGAGGTCGGGGTTGATTTTGCCGAGGGGAAAATCACCCTGCCGATATTATTATTATACCGCGCGGCAAGGGACGATGCGGCGGTTATCAAAAAACTAAATGATTTTTTTCTTAAGCCCAAACAGGCGGGCGATGCCGCCACCCAAATTAACGATGGCGCGGGTGCCACAAAGCCCGAGGAATTTGCTTGGCTGATGACGCAACTGCGCCATTACAATATCATGGTGGCGGTCGATGATTATATTCAACAATTTGTCGACCGCGCCATTTATCAATTAGACCAGCTTAAGGCGCGGGAAGAAAATAACGCAGGAGTTGCGGCACGGGCGTTATTGCGGCAATTTATTCTGGCATCCCACCAGCGGCAGGGGTAACGGCAATGGGCAAGGGGGGCACAGGGGGGCAGGGGACATGTCGGCGCAAACAAAGGATTTAGCGCGGTTTGCCCCGCCGTGCGCTGGCCGCGCGATGCAAGACTTAACAATTGAAGACAAACCATGGTTATCAAAAAAATTCATAATTCTTAATAAAAAAAGACAGGGGCGGGTTATTGATTTTTATGTCGGAAAGGATTATAATTAAGGAAAGCAGATAGATAAAATATAAATACAAAAAATGACCAAATATAATAATCCCAACCAATATAAAAACGCCATCCGCATCGGCCTTGCCGGCCTGTTGCTGGCCAGCACCGTGGCGACGGGCAAACCCGCCAAGGCGGAAAAGGGCTGGTTTATTCAACCCGAGGCCGCATTAACCTTCATGCCGAAGGAATTTAACCATGGCACGGGGAAAATTGGCATTGGCGGCGGTGTTTCGCTTGGTTTTGGTTATCAATTTGACGCTTGGCAATGGGAAACCGCGATTGATTGGCATTACATGGGCGGCAGTAACCTGTCGCAAGTGGTTGCCGGCACGCCACAAACCGCCACGGTGGGCGAAAGCTTGATTCCAATTTACACCGGTATCAATTATACCTTTCCATTTTTGCAAAGCATCGACACCACAATTGGCGTCGGTGGCGGGGTGATGCTGTATGCGGTGAACAAAACATTTTCGCCAACCACGGAATTTAATGATAAGGGTTTTGTCGCCCGTGGCCTGTTGGTGCCAAAGGTTCAAATGGATTACGCCATTACCGATAACCTGACGATAACGGCGGCCGGCAAATTTTATTTTGTGTTTAATGGTTATAACGATCTTTACAGCGACAGCGCCAAGGCCGCCGTTGCCACGAATGGGGCGATTGCTTTGCCGGACGATAAACTCCTATGGTATGGTGCGTTGACCGTTGGCACGAATTATCGGTTCTAATAAAAAATTTTAATATTTAAAAAAAAACGGCGGTTATTTATGACCGCCGTTTTTTTTGTGCTTTTTTTCAGTATTATCGCCGATGTAACCCGATATAACCCGATGCAAGGGCGCAGGGTGGGTTAATCCCGTTCTATCACCATGGCCACGCCCATGCCGCCGCCAACGCATAATGTCGCCAGGCCGTAACGCGCGCCGCGCGCCGCCAGGCCGTGCATTAATGTTACCAATATCCGCGCGCCCGACGCGCCAACCGGGTGGCCCAGGGCAATCGCCCCGCCGTTGATATTGACGCGGGTTTTGTCGAGCCCCAATTCCTTGATAACCGCCAGGCTTTGCGCGGCAAAGGCCTCGTTCGATTCGACCAAATCGATGTCGCCGATGGTGAGGCCAGATTTTTCCACCGCCTGTTTGCTGGCGGCGATGGGCCCAATGCCCATAACCGCCGGGTCAACCCCCACCGTGGCGTGCGCCAAAATGGTGAACAGCGGTTTCATGTTTAACGATTCCGCCACGTCGCGCCGCGCCAGCAACAATGCCGCCGCGCCGTCGTTAATGCCCGATGCATTGCCAGCGGTGACGGTGCCGCCCTCCCTCACAAATGCTGGTTTTAACGCCACCAATTTTTCGGCGGTGGTGTCGCGCGGGTATTCGTCGGTTGAAAAAACCACATCGCCTTTTTTCCCCTTTATTGTTATTGGCACGATTTCATTTTTAAACGCACCGCTGTCGATGGCTTGGCGCGCCCGGTGTTGGCTGGTCAGGGCAAATTCGTCCTGCGCCGTGCGGGTAATGCCGAACATCGCCGCAACATTTTCGGCGGTTTGCCCCATGTGATAATGGTGAAAGGCGCAGGTCAAGGCGTCGCTTATCATGGTATCGACCAATTTGCCATTGCCCATTTTTATTGCATCGGCCAGGCCGGCACGCATCAGCACGGCATGTGGGGCGCGGCTCATTGATTCCATGCCGCCGGCGACCACCATATTGTGGGTGCCGGATTTTATATAATTATGCGCCACGGCCACGGCCTTTAACCCCGAACCGCATAATAAATTAATACCCATGGCGGGAATTTCCTGGGGGATGCCGGCGGCCATGGCGGCCTGGCGCGCGGGGCCCTGGCCCTGGGCGGCGGTTAGGATTTGCCCCAAAATAACCTCGCCCAATTGGTCAAATTTATCACGGCTTAAGCCGGCCGATTGCAACACCGCGGCAATAACCGGCGCGGCCAATTGGTGTGCCGCCAAGGGGGATAAAGCCCCCAAGAACGAACCAATCGCGGTGCGTTTACCGGCGACAATTACAACATCATTTTTATTTTTTTGTGGCATCGAGCGAGACCTCCAGCTGTATAATATGGTTGCCAATGAATTGGTTAATGCTTTTTAATTCCTCATCTTTTTTTGTGGCATCGCTTTTGGCGACGTCTTTCGTAAAGTTATAAAGTTCGTCATCACTGGCACTCAACCATTTATTATTAAGGAGTAAAAAAATCAATAGGGCGGCTATTGCTAATCTTTTATTACCATTTTGAAACGGATGGTTTTTTACCATGATGTAAAAAAGAATAGCCGATTTTTCTAAAAAGGTTGGATAAAGGTCAGCCCCGCCGAATCCTTGAAATGGTGTTGCCAAACAACTTTCTAATTTTCCTGGGTAACGCGTGTGAAAATCAGGTATGGCTTCATCATGCGATAAGAATTTTTGCGCATAAGAAAATACTATATATTCAACATCGAAAATAGTGATGGGTTTTGTTTCTTCATCATTCATTTACTGGCGACCCATCACGATTATTCTTTTGCCAATTTTTTTAAACAATTGCTGTATTCACGAAACATTCTTTCCATGCCATATTCGATAATTTTTTTATTCTGACTGCTGAGGTGGGCACCGCCTGGTCGCGCGGTGACGGCAACATTATTATGACTAACGGTAATGGTTGTATTTTTATTGGTCATTATTTTTATATTTGATTTTTTAACCTTGGGTTGTTTTTACAACAAAATTGGAAATCCCGCAAGTATAAAAAAAACCCCGCTGGAATTGCTTCCGGCGGGGTTTTGCGCAATTTATTCGCGCAACTTGATTGCGCTATCACTTTGTTGCTTGAGCGCACGCTTACGCTGCGTGAGGGCAAAGCAATCGCTTAATTTTTTTTTAAGCAAATAATTAGAAGGTGTATTGCACGCCAAGGTTAATGCCACCATACCAGAAGGTTTTGGTGATGTCGGTATAGGTGGGCGGTAAACCAAGCGGTAACAAATTGCGGTTGGCCAAGTAACCAGCCACGGCGTCGCCGGCAATATTGGTGTTATTTTTCGCGGTCGCGTTGGCGGAGGCCAGGGTGGAGGATAAATAGGAATCGCCGTATCCGCCCGGCACGATATAAAATTTACCGCTCAGGCTGATGGTCAAGTTTTGCAATGGCGCGTAATCGAACGACAAACTCGGCACGACAACGGCTTTTGCTTCAATGGCATTGTCGGTGGACCCGGTGGTGAATGCATTGGCACCCGTGCCGATAACGTGGGTGGTGTCGCGTTTTCCGGTGTGAATCCACAAACCGCCGGCGATGCCGGGGGTGATGCTTAATTTACCGCCGGCCATTAAGGGGATAAGGTATCTTACGCCCAGGGTGACGGGGATAAACTCCTCGCTATTTTTAATGGTGGTTGTAACCGCCGTGCCCGGGGTGGTGCCGTTGGCCGCACCGGCATTGGTCAAAAATAATTTTGTGCCATTGGTGTTTAACTGCGTTTCAACCGCTTTTGCGGCGGTTATTTTCGCGGTGGTGGTGCTTTGCCCAGCCGCCCGTGCGGCCGTGTATACCCCGTTGAATGCCGCGGCCGCGTTTAACCAAACGGTGCCATAGGCCGATGTGATTTGATTAACCGTGTCGTCGCCACCATGATATTGGTAATCAACATTAAAATCGATAAGGAAGTTGTTGATTTGGTAACCCAACCCCAAACCGCCGCCGCCGCCGAAACCAACATTGCCCAAACCCTTGGTAAGGTTTTTATCAATGAAGATAAGGTTGATAGTTGGGTTTACATAAAATCCGTTTTTCACCGCCGCCTGCGCGCCACCATTGTGCCCGCCGGCCAATGCCAACACCGCCCATGCCAACCAGGCATAATTTAATTTTTTTTTCATTATATTGTCCCCTTTAAAAAAAAATTTTTATATAAATTATATAAAAATGGCGACCGGGTAACATTGTCGCATGGCCGTGCCGGCCATGTTATATTGCATGGCGGTGTGTGCTATTGCGGTCATTGATATTTGGTCCCCATTTTTTTATTATTGTTACTTGATATTTATAACATTTTTGCGCGAATTTGTCAAGAAAACCGCCTATAAAATCTTCGGGGCGGCTAAAGCAATGGAGGTAATGTGGCATTTTTACTTTCCTGCGACATGGTTTTATGGAAAAATTATTGGTAAAAATTCTTTTGTTCCAATTACTCTGCTCTTAATATCAAAAAACTCAGGATCCAGCAATGAATAATATCCGCCGTTTGGTTTTTTATATTCATTCCCTGCATCGTCTTTTCCTTTTAGTAAAAAATAATCATTACTAACAAGGATAATATTGGGGGTTATTTTTGCATAAGCTATTAAATAAATATCTGTTTTTAATAGGTGTTTTTCGACTTCTTCATTTTTTCTAATAAATTCAGGTATTTTATTTAATATCCTACTTGCTTCTGCTAAAACATTACTATCTGATAATAAATCCATTTTAAATAAATAGTTCTTTTTGCTTCTTTTCCAGGTCTTGAGAGGTTCTTTGGTAATTTCGTCATACACTTGCTTGCATGAAAAATGGTCGGCTGTTGACGTGTCAAAGCCATCAATTTTGTCCCAAAATTCTCTCCCCAATCGATATGTTTTTGGTAAAAAATTATCGCCGCCTATAAAAAAATTGGTGTCCAATAAATATTTTGACATGTTTATTCTTGCTCGGTTGGGGCATCCTTATAAGGATTATTTCTAAAGAACGCATCCCATGCAGGTATGTGGAAAACATTATTTATTTTCGCATAATCGATTTCGTCTTGGAGGTATAAACTTCTTAGATAATCGTAAAGCAATCCCCCTAAGCGCGCTTTATGAGAGACTGCAACGGCAAATCCTGCTGGTTGCTCCCCTCGCGCCAGAGCTTCTTGTTTCTTTGCTTCGATTTTCTGCCGGCTTTTTTCTTTTTCTAATTTTTTCGCTTCATAATATCTTTGATAGCTATCTTCATAAAATTGATGATATTCGTGCCAATCGATTTTACCGATAGTATAAAAACGACGCGCAAGCACCAACAGGCTAACATTGTATTCATCAACGAAATCCTTTTTATAATATTCTTTTCTCACTTCTTCCCATGACTTTTCAAAAATAGGAGACTGGGTGGGAACTAAAAATTCCGCCGCAACATCGTTGCAAAATCTTTCTATCGCCATATAATCTTCTGTTTTGTGTTCCAATCCCGAATGGCAGATACCGCTTTGCCCCAACAGCAAATGACAAAATTCATGTATCAATGTGAAAAGCTGGGCTTTTGGCGAATCGTTTGAATTAATGGCTATCAATGGCGCATGGTCATCCGGCAGTGCAAAGCCTCGAAACTCCTTTACGTTTAGTGTTCTTTGTCTATCGCCATTGGCATATTGTGATTGAATAATCATTACGCCACGGCTTTCTAAGTTATTAATATATTTTTTTAATATATTCTTAGTTCGGCCATGCAAGTTGGTTGATAACACTTCTCGCATATACCGAACAATGCCGTTTTTATCACCTTGTGCAAAGTTTTTTAAAACCTTTGCCGTGCCCCGATTAGCAGCATATTGCCGATAGAAATCTTGATAATAATCGACCTCGCGCACAAAATCGTAAAGATTGGCAGAGGTTTTTGGCGGGGGATTAGAACCTATCGTTCTGAAATCCCTAACAATTTTTTCTATATTTTCATCGGGCACTTTTTCTAAGCCAAGATATACTAGGGGGATGTGGGCTTGGTGGGCGATTTTTTTCGCGAGCGGAAGAGAGGGGTGCTCTTGTCCGGAAATTAAATTATCATATTTTTCTTTATTGATATTTAACTTTTTTAATGCGTCGGCCATGCTAAAGGGCATACGGGCGGTGATAGCCCATTTAATCATTTGCGGGGTAACGAAATTAGCGTTCATTTTATTACATCCTTTGCGTGTAATATTCTGCAAGTTTCTTACCAATTAAAGGGAGACATTTATAAGGTAGCGCACCTTGCCGTTTCTACTTAAAATTATACTAGCCTATTCCTCAGCTTTTGGGCAAGAAAAAAATCAGGATAAAAAAAAACCCCGCTGGAATTGCTTCCGGCGGGGTTTTGCAAATTTTAGGCAAGCCTTAAAATTTTTTTTCTAATCAAATAATTAGAAGGTGTATTGCACGCCAAGATTGACGCCACCATACCAAAAGTTTTGGTTGGTTTCGGCATAGGCCGGGGTCAAACCCAATGGTAAATTACCACTGGCCAATACCGCTGGGTCGAATGCTTTAACATCGCTGACCGATGCCGTGGCCGCCGCTTGCGCGTCCGACGTATAGGCATCGCTGTAACCACCTGGCACGATGTAAAACTTACCGGTCAGGCTGATGGTCAAGTTTTGCAATGGTGCATAATCCAACGCAATGCTTGGCACAACCACGCCCTTGATTTCGGTCGCATTATCGGTTGTCGCGGTGGTGAATGCAGTCGCACCCGTGCCGATAGTGGTGGTGATGTCGCGTTTCACGGTGTGAATCCACGCACCGCCGGCGACGCCCGGGGTGATGCTTAATTTACCACCGGCCATGACGGGGATAAGGTATTTCAAACCCAAGGTAACGGGAACGAAACCTTCCTGGCTGTCGGTCGTGGTCGCAACGGCTGTGCCTGGGGTTAACCCAGCGGCCGCACCAGCGGCGGGATTGGCGAACGCCGCGGTTGCGGCGGTTATAGCAGCGGCTGGGTTACCACCACTAGCCAGCGTTTGTTTGAACGCCCCAGCAGCAGCCAACCAAGCAGTACCATAGCCCGAGGTCGTTTGATTGACCGTGCCTTTACCGCCATAATATTGATATTCAGCATTCAGGTCGATAAGGAAGTTTTTGACTTGGTAACCCAAAGCCAAACCGCCACCGCCGCCGACGCCGACCGATGTGACGTCCTTGGTGAAGGCCTTATCAACGAAGATAACGCTGGCATTGGGGGTTAAATAAAACCCGTCTTTCACGGCCGCGTTCGCGACACCATGG
>JASGCL010000014.1:38270-39652 GCA_030054115.1 Hydrotalea sp. | reverse complement strand
AAAAAAACCCCGCTTGGGGTAACCCAAGCGGGGTTTTGCTTTGGAGGGATCTTTTTTACAAATTTTGTTTTGCTATTTCTTAACCCTTATCGTCCTCGTTCCCCCGTGGTTCGCAAAAAAGCAAACCACGGGGGAGAAGGGACCTCGATAAAAATGGTTAAAAGCTATAGCGCGCGCCAAGGCTGATGCCGCCATACCAGAACAATTTGTTCACCGCGGTGTAATTAACGGTGAAGGCATTAACGCTATCCGCCGCGGCCGCTTGGTTGATTGGGTTGTAATTATCGCTGTAACCGCCGGGCACAAGGTAAAGTTTGCCAGCCAGGCTAAGCGTCAGGTTCGACGTGGGGGTATAATCCAACGATAAACTGGGGACGATAACGCCACGAATTTGGTCGGCGTTGTCGGTGGTCGGGGTGGCCACGTCGAACAGGTTGTTTAGACCTGCGAAACTTCTTGCCACATTGCCGTCTTGGTTATCGGAATAGCTTAAATCGCGTTTGATATTGTGAAACCACACACCGCCGGCGATGCCGGGGGTCAGGGTCAACAGTTTGTTATCAAAAATGCCCAGGGTGTATTTCACGCCCAGTGTAACGGGGATAAAGCTTTCGCGGTTATCCGTGGTGGTGAAATAAATACTATTGGCGGCCTGCGGTATCGTTTGGCGTATCAATGAGCCACGGCCGGTGCGGGCAAATGACTGGCCGATGGTATCCTTGCTACTATAATATTGGTAACCCACCGACAAATCAAAAAGCAGTTTGTTCATGCGATAGCCGATGTCAATCCCGACCCCGCCGCCGATGCCGGTGGCGGATGAATCCTTGGTGTATGATTGATTAATAAAGAATAATTCGGCGTTTGGCGCGACATAGAGGCCGTTTTTAAAACCGCCGCTATTAAGCCGAATGGTTTTGGTGACGGGCTTATCACTTGCGGCTTGCGATGCGGCATGGGCCAGGTTGTTGTGGGTCATGCCAATAAGCGCGCCGACAATGGTCGTGGCGATTGTGACGCCGCGAATGGTTTTGGTTGTTAAGGATTTCATTTTCTTACTGATATTATTTGTTGACTAGATTGTGGCTGGACCCTCGGCCTCACCGTTGCGATGTAACCAATCAAAGTAATATGCTGGAATGGATGTCGTCCCTGCGTTTTGCCCCGATTTATTATACCGCCAGCCTTGTAGCATCGCGTGCCATGGCTGTGATTAGCAATGACAGCCATCACGCATGCAAATTCAGCCATTTGTTTGGCGTAATAAAAAAGCTAGCTAAAAGATGTATTGTAACGCGAGGTTGAAGCCGCCATACCAGAATAATTTGTTAACCTCGGTGTAATTGATGGCGAAGGTATCGGCACCGCCCTCGGCGGCGGTT
>JASGCL010000014.1:32500-38170 GCA_030054115.1 Hydrotalea sp. | reverse complement strand
GTTAACCTCGGTGTAATTGATGGCGAAGGTATCGGCACCGCCCTCGGCGGCGGTTGGCGCGGCGCGGGCTGGGTTATGATAGGCGACAAACAACGCGCCGGCGATTGCCAAGGCGGTTATTGCGCGGCAAGGGGTTTTTGCTGTTATGTTTTTCATGATATTCCCAACATCCTAATATGAGAGAGGAGATTAGAGATTGACAATGCCAGCCACCCGCTTAAACAACCTCGGTCATTCGTTGGCTATAGCCAACGACGATGCGCCACAACCCAAAAAACGACCTAGAACGTATATCGCGCCGCCAGGTCGATGCCGCCATACCAAAATAATTTGTCGACAGCGTTGTAATCGGTGGTGAAGGTGCCGACGCCTTCGGCCGACGCCTTTTGGTTGGCCTTGTTATAATTATCGCTGTAACCACCGGGCACGATGTAAAACTTCCCAGTAACACTCAAGGTTATATTTTTTGCTGGGCTGTAATCCACCGCCAAGCTGGGGATAATCACGGCGCGGGTTTGGCCGGTGTTATCGCTGGTTGGAATAAATTGGCCTAGGCCCCGGCCGAGCTTATTAATTTTTGTCGCAAGCTCGCCACCTTGACTATCGGAAAAACTTATATCGCGTTTGACATCATGCAACCACACGCCGGCCGCAATGCCCGGGGTAATGCTTAACAGGCCGTTTGCCATAACCGGAATGGCGTATTTCAACCCCAAGGTAATGGGGGCGAATGTTTCTTGATTGTTGACGTTGGTGATGTAACTGGTGTTGGCGGCCTCGGGGAAGAATGTTCTTACCAACGCGCCATTGCCCGTGGTGGCATATTGCTGGCTGACGCTACCCTTGCCGCCGTAAAATTGATAATCGGCCGCCAGGTCGATAAGAAAATTTTGAATCCGATAGCCAAGGTTTATACCAACCCCGTCGCCAACCCCGACACCGATGACCGATGCCCCCTTGGTGTATTTTGGGTCGACAAGAAACACCTGCGCGCTGGCGCCGATATAAAACCCGTCTTTTGATGCGGGCAAATAGGTGGTTGTTTTGGCTGGGGCTTTGTCAGTCGCCGTCGATATTACTGATTCTGTGGCGGCATGCGCCAGGTTACTATGCGCCATGCCAAGCAAAGCACCGATGGTTGCGGCGGCGGTTATCGATTGGTGAATGGATTTTGCTGTGATATTTTTCATGATGTTCCTAACTTGATTTGTTTACAAGGTTATGGTGAGACGAACAGGCTACCCCAATTCATTATCTCGCGGGGTTTGTAGCACCGCGCGCGGCACCCGCGCTTAACAATGCCAGCCAATCGCCGGTTGTGGTTTTACATGGTATGACCTAGGAGCTGTCTAGAAAACATATTGCACCCCAAGGTTCAAGCCGCCATACCAAAATGATTTTTTAACCGCATTGTGGGTGGGGGACAGGCCGAGCGGTAAGGAATTATTGTCAAACCGTGGGTCGGTGCTGACGCTGACCGCTGTGCCCGGGTCGTTTGCCGTGTTTGCGGCGGCCACGTTGCGTTGGCTGGCGCTGTAATTATCGCTGTAACCGCCGGGCACGATGTAAAATTTACCGGCCAGGCTAACGCTCAAATTGGGCAATGGGTTGTAATCCAGCGATAAGCTGGGCACTATCACGCCACGGGTTTCGGTTGCCTTGTCGGTTGTTGTCCAAGGGGTGGTGCCGGTGGTCGTCATGGTGATGGTGCGATCGATGGTGTGAAGCCACACGCCGCCGGCCAGGCCCGGTGTCAGGCTGATGATATTTTTTGGCGCCAGGGCGATTGAATATTTCAAGCCCAGGGTAATGGGGATAAACCCTTCCTTGCTTTTTATCGTGGTGGTAATCTCGGCGCCGGTTGGTGGTCCCTCCGTGTTATAGGCGCCATAGCGTGCCGCGCTGACGCCCTTCGTCATGGCATCGGCTATGCTGTTGATGCTATCCTTTTGTGCCTGGAGCGCGCCATTGGCGTTGTTGCTGACCTGGGAGTCGCTGGCGGCATCATCGGGCGTGCCAACGGCAAAATTGGTAACAACGCTTTGTCGGCCGGAATTAAATCGCGCATTGCTCTCGCCCAGAACCTTGACCAGTGCTGGGTCGGGGTTGTTGTAACCATCAAGGAAGGCCTGCCCGGCGCGCAACGCCCTTAACCATTGCCGGCCGTCGGCGGTGGTTGTTTGGGCGAATGTGCCATCGTTACCCCAGGATTGATAATCGACAGCGAAATCGATGAGGAAGTTTTTGATTTTATAACCCAAGGACAAACCGCCGCCGCCGCCAACCCCAAGGGTTGATAGGCCGCGCGTAAAATTTTTGTTAACGAAAATAACCTCGGCGTTTGGTGCCAAATAAAATCCGTCTTTTGCATCGGGCTCAGCAACGTGTTTTTTTGCAGGTTTTTCGACCGATGTTGTCGGCGTTGGCGTAGCGCCATTGCCGGTTTGTGCCTGGGCCGTGCCGGCCAATGAAATGCCGATAATTGCCGAGGCCAATAATAATTGTTTACATGTTTTACGCATATGGGAATTCTCCTAAAAAAAATAATTGGCGGGTGGGGGTCGCCGGTTGTTAAAAAGTTTTGTAGCGTCTTCACGCTACATTAAAAATTTTAGGCGGAATTTATTGTTCGTTGCTTGACAGAAAAAGCCATAAATCGCCCTATCGCTTCTATGTTTGAGGGCATAAACTTGCCCTATTGCTAACGCTGCTTGATGGCATATAGGCTTAAAAAATATATTGAACAGCTAGATTAAGCCCGCCATACCACATGAATTTGTTGGTCGCGTTGCGCGCGGAATCCAACCCCAGCGGTAGGGTATTATTGTCGAAATAGGCATTGTCTTGCGGGTCGCTCATTCTGTAACCGCTTTTGTCGGTCGTGGCGGCGATGGCCTGCGTCGCCTGTTGCACCGCGCTGTAATTATCGCTGTAGCCATTTGGCACGAGGTAAAATTTTCCGGCCAGGCTGACGGTTAAATCGGGCAGGGGGTTATAATCCAGCGATAAACTGGGGACAATAACACCGCGCACTTGGGTTACATTATCGGTCGAGGATTGGGCAAAGGGCGTCGCGCCATAAACCGGGGTAAAGGTCGTGTTGAGCGCGCGCCGCACCGTGTGAATCCAAACACCCGCGGCAAGGCCCGGGGTGATACTGAACATGTTTTTTGGTGCAATGGCGAAGGCATATTTCAGCCCTAAGGTGACGGGGATAAAGGATTCATGGTTGGTTATGTTGGTGCTTACGCCGGTGGTGATATCGACAAGTGCGACATCTTGGTATTTACGGCGGTCGCGTTGGGTGACCGCGCCGCGCCGCGCGTTACGCACCCCGACCGTTGCCGCGTCTTGGCCATTTTCTATCATGGCGCGTTGTTCCTCTATACTGGAAATAACCATTTCCGGCAGGTTGTGGGTGTAAGCACTTTTAAGGTTGGTTCCGACCCGCTCTTCTTGCGCCTCCTTCATTTCGGCCAAGCTGTGTGGCCCTGGGTTGTTGGGGAAAGATGCGGCAACCGCCTCCTCGCCGGCGTTAATCGCATCATCGTTGCTTTTGCCCTGCTGGATGGCGGTGTTGTAACCCTGCAAAAAAGCATCGCCGGCAATGTCACCATTTAGCCAGCGCGTGCCATCGGGCGATGTAGCCCCATCGGTCATCCCCTTGGTGCTGAAGGCTTGGTAATCGATATTAAAATCGATGGATAGGTTTTTGATTTTGTAACCCAAGGCCAAGCCGCCGCCGCCGCCGACTATTGGCTTATTGCTTAAACCACGGGTAAAGTTTTTATCGATAAAGATAAGTTCGGCATTGGGGGTTATATAAAACCCGTCTTTTGTATTTGGCGCGGTGGTTTGCGCCCGCGCCGTGCCGAGTGAGGCCATGCCAATAATTGCGGAGGCCAATAATAAATATTTATATTTTTTGTGCATGAAAATTGCTGTCAAAAGAATGGGGTTGGTAAAAATAATTTATTGCAAGTGCCAAGACCCCCGCCATTGCATCGCGTATTAAAACACGCATGCTGGCCCATGGCTTGGCGACGACAGCCATAAATTGGTCATATAAATTTGCCCTATCGCTAACGCTGCTTGAGGGCATAAATTTGCCCTATCGCTAACGCTGTGAGGGCATGGATGCTTAAAAAATATATTGAACGACCAGATTAACCCCGCCATACCACAGGAATTTGTTGGTCGCGTTGCGGGCGGGGCTCAACCCCAGCGGTAAAGTATTATTGTCCAAATAGGCATTGTCTTGCGCGTCGCTCATTCTGTAACCGCTTTTGTTGGTCGCGGCGATGGCCTGCGCCGCCTGTTGCGCCGCGCTGTAATTATCGCTGTAACCATTTGGCACGAGGTAAAATTTACCGACCAGGCTGATGTTCATGCTGGGCCAGGGGTTGTAATCAAGCGATAAACTGGGGACGATAACCGCGCGCACCTGCGTTGCTTTATCGGTTGATGATTGCGATATGGATACGCCCGTGTAGTTGTGATAAATTGTTGTGCTAAGGTTACGCCGCACCGTGTGAATCCAAACACCCGCGGCAAGGCCGGGGGAGAGGCTGAACATATTTTTTGGCGCAATGGCGAAGGCATATCTTACCCCTAGCGTAACGGGGAAGAAGGCCTCGCGGCTGTTTATGTCGGTGGTAACGGTGGAGATGCCGGGGACGATATCATCTGCGCTATCGGGGTGATAGGCGCTGTAACCGCCGCGCCGCGCGTTACGCAGGCCGATGGTTGTTGCCTCTTGTGCATTGGTGATGAGGGCGCGCTGTTCATCGATAGCTGATACTACCTTTTCGCCCACGCTTGGCGTTTCGGCGAAAAGCTTGAGGGCCGCGTCCCCACCGGCGGTGACGGCTTCATTGTTGCTTTTGCCTTGTTGGATGGCGGTGTTGTAACCTTGCAAAAATGCATTGCCGGCCATATTGGCGGTGAACCACTGCGACCCGTTCTCGCTCGTTACCTCACTGGTCGCACCTTTAAGGCTGAATGCTTGGTAATCAACATTAACATCGATAATGAAGTTTTTTATTTTGTAACCTAATGCCCAAGCCAATCCCATGCTAACTTTTCTTTTACCTAAACCACGGGTGAATGCTTTATCAATGAAAAACACACCAAATTGTTCGGGCGCGAGGTAAAAACCATCTTTCGAGGTTGGCCTATCGGCGGTTTTTTTGTCAGCCTGTTTATTAGGTTGCTTGGCAGGCGTGGTTGCCGGCGGTGTGGCGTCAGGGTTATTAGGGTTAGTTTCGGGGGCAGTTTGGCCTTGCGCCGCGCCAGATAACCCCATGCCGATAATTGCCAAAGTCAATAACAATGGTGCGAATCTTTTCTGCATAAAAATTTATTTTGTAATTGATAGATATATTAAAAAGTAGCGCGCCCTTGTCACCACCTGCTGTCCATTTAGTTTAAACGCGAATCGCTGGCCAAGACTTGGCCGCCATGGACAAATAATTGTTAATTACGGGTAAAAAAAAACCTGCCGGCATTTCTGCCGACAGGTTTTTTTCAATAAATAGAAAACCTATTTTTTAATCGATGATTAAACGATTAGAACTTGTATTGTCCGGCCAGGGTTATTGCGCCATACCAGAAGAATTTATTCTTGCGGTTGTTCTCGCCCTCTAACCCGAATGGCAAGTCATCGCTTGC
>JASGCL010000014.1:0-27500 GCA_030054115.1 Hydrotalea sp. | reverse complement strand
TTGTGCTTATCGTTTGGTGGCCATGATTGTGATAGCCCTGGTTTATCGCTTGCTAGCCATGTAAATGGTTTGCTAGTCAGGTTGTTACAGAAAAAGCGAAGCATTGCCTTTTGCTATTCGTGCGAATTTACTTCGCGCGAATAATATAAAGAAATAAGGGTTTGCGAACACCACGCAAGTGGTTTTCGCCAATTATATTGGGGCATTAGCTCAGTTGGTAGAGCGCCTGCTTTGCAAGCAGGAGGTCATCGGTTCGAATCCGTTATGCTCCACCAAATTGTTGGGGCATTAACTAGGTTGGTGAAGCGGCTGGTTTCAAGCAGGGTAAATTGCGAATAGCAATTTACGAGCATGATTTGCTCATAGAGCAAATTATTGAATCAGCATTGCTTTCGAATCCGTTATGCTCCACCAAGTTATTGTTTTAAAAAAACAAAATAACGGCGGCGTTTTTAACGCTGTCGTTATTTTGCTTTGAAAAAAGCAAAAAACAAAGTTTTTGAATATCGTTTATAGGAATATGTGAAGCAAATAGAACAAAAAATTCTTTTGCTGAGCAATGAATTGCGAGTGACTTTTTATAGGTTGCGCTTCGTGGTGGGTTTTTTTTAATAACCGGTTATGGCGCGCAATAACTAAACAAAAGATACATTATGCAACTCATGTCGAATAACAATAATGAAAAACCCTTTCTTATTAAGGGGCGCAAGGACGGAATTCTTCGCCCCATGAGATGGACAACAGGTTTGCAAACCTGCCTTTTCAGTTAAGGGAGATGGTTTTTGAAAGAAGAACTAGATGACTTTAAGAATCGCCAAAAGATGTTTACATTTTTTGGCGAGCAGAAGTTCGAATCTAGCGGGTCGGTTGGTGCAAATCAATCAGCCCGCAAAAGTTTGAAAAAGATAATGACAAGAGCATTTTGTGGATGCCTTGGCGTATAGAGGCGAAGAAGGACGTGCCAGACTGCGAAAAGTTCAGGGGAGCTGTCAAGAAGCGTTAATCCTGAAATGTCCGAATGGGGAAACCCCTCTCTTTTTAGAGAGATTCTTTGGTTGAATAAATAGATCGAAGAAAGCAAACCCGGAGAACTGAAACATCTCATGTACCCGGAGGAAAAGATATCAACGATACGCCGTTAGTAGTGGCGAGCGAACGCGGCAGAGGCCAATGCCTCTATCCATTGTAACCAGAATGGTTTGGAAAAGCCAGCCATAGAGGGTGATAGCCCCTTATGGGATGAATGATGGAAGAGGATTCGAGTAGGGCGGAACACGTGAAATTCTGTCTGAATATGGGGCGACCACGCTCCAAGCCTAAGTACTCCTATACGACCGATAGTGAACAAGTACCGTGAGGGAAAGGTGAAAAGCACCCCGATAAGGGGAATGAAATAGTATCTGAAACAGAATGCTTACAAGCAGTTGGAGCCCCCTTGAGGGGTGACAGCGTACCTCTTGTATAATGGGTCTGCGACTTAATGTTACCAGCAAGCTTAAGCCGATAGGTGAAGGCGTAGCGAAAGCGAGTCTGAATAGGGCGCATAGTTGGTGGCATTAGACCCGAAGCTGAGTGATCTAGCCATGAGCAGGATGAAGTTGGGGTAACACCCAACGGAGGTCCGAACCAGTAACTGTTGCAAAAGTTTTGGATGACTTGTGGCTAGGGGTGAAAGATTAATCAAACTCAGAAATAGCTGGTTCTCCGCGAAAACTATTTAGGTAGTGCGTCAGTGAATTTACCACAGGGGGTAGAGCACTGGATGGGCTAGGGGGGCGCGAGCCTTACCAAACCCAACCAAACTCCGAATACCTGATGAGTATTATACTGGCAGACAGACCATGGGTGCTAAGGTCCGTGGTCGAGAGGGAAAAAGCCCTGACTACCAGCTAAGGTCCCTAAATCATATTTAAGTGTTAAAGGATGTGAGAAAACCAAGACAATCAGGAGGTTGGCTTAGAAGCAGCCATCCTTTAAAGAAAGCGTAACAGCTCACTGATCTAAACTTAAGTTTTCTTGCGCCGAAGATGTAACGGGGCTAAAAATATGTACCGAAGCTGTGGATGCATGGTGTTTTCGAACATCATGCGTGGTAGCGGAGCGTTCCGTAAGCCTGTGAAGATCAATCTTGAGATTGGTTGGAGGTATCGGAAGAGCGAATGCAGACATGAGTAGCGCGAAATCTGTGAGAAACAGATTCACCGGAACCCCAAGGTTTCCTACGCAAGGTTAATCCGCGTAGGGTGAGCCGGCCCCTAAGGCGAGGGCGAAAGCCGTAGTCGATGGGAATCAGGTTAATAATCCTGAGCCTGTATGGAGTTGACAAATGACGAAATTGGTCATGACTTATTGGATTGTTGTGGCCAGCTGGTTGTTTCAGGAAATAGCCCATACTATAGACCGTACCACAAACCGACTCTGGTGGGGTGGTATAAATGTACCAAGGTGTTTGAGTGAACTATGTTGAAGGAACTCGGCAAATTACTCTCGTAAGTTAGCGAAAAGAGAGCCCTTTTTTAACGCAAGTTAGAAAGGGGGGCACAGAATAGGGGGTGGCGACTGTTTAACAAAAACACAGGACTCTGCGAAGCCGAAGAGGCGATGTATAGGGTCTGACGCCTGCCCGGTGCTGGAAGGTTAAGAGGAAAGGTGCAAGCCATGAATCGAAGCCCCAGTAAACGGCGGCCGTAACTATAACGGTCCTAAGGTAGCGAAATTCCTTGTCGGGTAAGTTCCGTCCCGCATGAATGGCGTAACGATCTCCCCACTGTCTCCAACATAGGCTCAGCGAAATTGAATTCTCCGTGAAGATGCGGAGTTCCCGTGGTTAGACGGAAAGACCCCGTGCACCTTTACTATAGCTTTGCAGTGGCAGTAGGAAGTTGATGTGTAGCCTAGGTGGGAGACGTTGAAACCGAGTCGCTAGATTCGGTGGAGTCACAAGGTGAAATACCACCCTTTAAGTTTTTACTGTCTAACTTATCCCTTTATATCAAGGGCAAGGACACTGCATGGTGGGTAGTTTGACTGGGGCGGTCGCCTCCCAAAGAGTACCGGAGGCGCGCGATGGTGGGCTCATGTTGGTCGGAAATCAACAGTAGAGTGCAAAGGCAAAAGCCCGCCTGACTGCGACAGCGACGGCTGGAGCAGAGACGAAAGTCGGTCTTAGTGATCCGGTGGTCCCGAGTGGAAGGGCCATCGCTCAACGGATAAAAGGTACGCCGGGGATAACAGGCTGATACCCCCCAAGAGTCCCCATCGACGGGGGTGTTTGGCACCTCGATGTCGACTCATCGCATCCTGGGGCTGAAGCAGGTCCCAAGGGTATGGCTGTTCGCCATTTAAAGCGGTACGTGAGTTGGGTTCAAAACGTCGTGAGACAGTTTGGTCCCTATCTGCCATGGGTGTTCGAGATTTGAGAGGAGCTTTCCCTAGTACGAGAGGACCGGGAAGGACGGACCGCTGGTCGACCAGTTGTCACACCTGTGGCACTGCTGGGTAGCTATGTTCGGAAGAGATAACCGCTGAAAGCATCTAAGCTGGGAAACTCGCCTCAAGACCAGATCTCGCTATTAGAACCGATATAGACTATGTCGTTGATAGGTGAAGGGTGGAAACCATGCAAATGGTGGAGCTTATTCATACTAATCGTTCGATTGATTCTTTTTCATGATTAAAACCATCTTTTCTTAACTGAAAAGGCAGGTTTTTCATTATACTTGCCAACCAATTTTGGGTGGCAAGTTTAGACAATGAGTTGCAAATGTAATGGTTTGGTTTTTCCAAACCTTTCACTCGCGTTCATTGCTCAGTAAAAGGATTTTTTGTTTTTGCCCATGTATTAACAACTGCAATCCGATGGCTTGGTGGTAATGGCGGAACGCAAAGCACCCGATCCCATCCCGAACTCGGAAGTGAAATGTTCCCGCGCCGATGGTACTATGTCTTAAGGCAATGGGAGAGTAGGTCACCGCCTAGCCTTCAGATTGCAGTTGGCAATACACATGATGAAAAAAATCACTCCGTGATTTGTTCATTATCGATATTGTTTTATCTTTTTGCTCGAGCGCGCTCAAGTAGCGAAGCGATAGCGCAAATATAATGCGCAAAGCCCGCGTGAATTTCAACCGGTAAAACTTCACTTTCGCCTATATTGCGCGAAAATCACATATTCCTATATATGCGCAAATACTTGCGCAAAACTGCCGTAATTGAACGGCAGACAATTTTACATATTCCTATATATGCGCAAATGCTTGCGCGAAACTGCCGTAATTGAACGGCAATCAATTTCACATATTCCTATAATTTTTTACTTGCTTTTTTATAAGCATTTTAATACTTTACCCTCATGGTTAGAAAAGAAAAGAATAAAAAACGATGGCCAATGGCTTTGCTTGTTATTGGAGGCGCAATTGTTTTAGTTGCTGTATTCTTTTATTATGCATCGCATGCCGATAAAAAAGAAAAAATAAATTTTGTCAAAGAGGGCGTGCAAGGAATGCTTGCCGACCCGACCTCAGCCAAGTTTTGGGGGGTTAAATTAGTGCAGAGGTCTGATAATTTATTGGCGGTCTGTGGTAAGGTAAATCGTAGCACTGACGAGAAGAGCCTTATGTTTTTCCGTTTTGTGGCTTATGAAACAGGGAAGGATAATATTTGGTCTACCAATGTAGAAGGTTATTTAGATGGAAAAGTAGAAATGGATAAATTATATAAAAAATACTGCATTGACTTGAGCAATCAGAATATCGTTATTTATGAAGAGTAATATTACTTGATTAGGATTTTTTATAAATAATCGAGGATAAAATTGATGTCAAAAAAAAATTTGCAGGAAAAAGAGCTCGATAATATAATCGATACTATTCGTTCTGAGAACACTAAAACCTATTACGCCGCAGCTTTCGGAGGGGGGTTGATTGTTATATTGCGTGATTTATTAACTGAATGTAATAAACAAAACTATCCTTGTCCTGCTTTTGTTTACATTTGTTTCGCTTGCATTCTAGTTGCAGTTATTGCAATTGCTTTAGCTTCATATAATTTGCTTTCTAAAGATTCAAGAAACATATTGCACTATTATCAAAAAGGCAAAGGCCATAACTTTGATGAAGAGATAAAAAAAGGGCAAGATATATTGGACAATAAAATTAGGAGAATAAATACTTCTGCGATTTTATTAGGTGTTGTAACTTTCTTTGCTTTGGTGCTTGCATTCGTGCGAATTACTTCGTGCGAATGAATAAAACAAGTTGGGTTCATGAACAAATCACGGAGTGATTTTTTCATCAATCATAACAGCCCCGAATTTTTAAAACTATAATGCCCATGGTCGCTGATGATGAGGTGGTCGTGGAAGCCCACGTCCATCGCCTTTAATGCCTCGGCCAATTTGCGCGTTTCGGCAATGTCGGCCGACGATGGTTTGTTGTTGCCCGACGGGTGGTTGTGCACAACGATGATGTGGCTCGACCCGACGTCCATCACCCGTTTAACAACCTCGCGCACGTAAAACGGCGTGTGGTTGACCGTGCCCTGCTGAATTTTTTCGTCGAGCAAAAGCAGGAAGCGATGGTTGAGGTGGAGCAGGCGTAATTCTTCGCGTTTTTCCCGCGCCATGGTGGCGTGCAGGTAATGTAATAATTTTTCCCACCCGCTGATGATATGTGGTTCGGCCATGACATCTTGGCGCAACATGCGCAGGCCCGATGCCTGCACCAATTTCAACATCGCCAGCGACGATTCGCCAATAAATTTGTGCCGGCTTAATTGCGTCGCGTCGGCCGACAACACGCCGCCGATGGTTTTGAATTCGGCCAATAATTGCTTGGCGATAGGTTTGGTGTCGATGCGCGGCAGGGCAAATGTTAAAAGCAGTTCGAGGATTTCGTAATCCGCCATTGCCGCGCCATTGTCTTTTAAAAATCGTTGGCGTAACCGCTGGCGGTGGCCATCATGTTGTTCGGTCATGGTGGTTGTGCCTTTTAATTTATTTAATAGGGCGGGTGGTGTAAACCGGCGGGTGAGGTGGTGAAAATTTCCACGCCATGTTCGCCAATGCCGACGGTATGTTCAAATTGCGCCGACAAAGATTTGTCGCGCGTTACGGCGGTCCAGCCGTCTTGCAATACTTTTACCTCGTGCGTGCCGATGTTTAACATTGGTTCGACCGTGAAAAACATGCCCGGGCGGAATGCCGCGCCGCGCTCGGGTTGCGCATGGTGCATGACATTTGGTTCGTCGTGAAACACGCGGCCCAACCCGTGGCCGCAAAAATCGCGCACGATGCTGTAACGATGCGGTGCAACAAATTTTTGTATCGCCGCGCCAATGTCGCCAAAATGCCCGCCGGGTTTTATCGCCTTGATGCCGACCATCATCGCGTCATATGTTACGTCGGTTAATTTTTTTGCTTTCAGCGGCGGTTCGCCCGCCCAATACATGCGGCTGGTGTCGCCGTGCCAGCCGTCCAAAATAACCGTGACATCGATATTGATAATGTCGCCCGCCAGCAGAATTTTTTTGTCGTCGGGAATGCCGTGGCACACCACGTGGTTAACCGACGTGCAGATTGATTTGGGAAACCCCTTGTAATTCAACGGCGCGGGTATAGCATGGTTGGCGATGATAAAATCATGCGCCAGCTGGTCTAACTTGCCAGTGCTGACCCCGGGCACGACATGCGGGGCCAGGTAATCCATCACCCGTGCCGCCAATTGGCCGGCGTTGCGCATTGCCACAAATGCCGAACGGTCGTGTAATTTTATTTCACGCATTGTCATTATAAAAAAATTGGTTTTATTGTTCGGTCATTTTTTTTAATGTCTCGGCCGATGAAAACCCCGACAGCAAAAGACCATTATAAATAAACGACGGCGTGCCTTCAATCCTTAATTGGTTGGCAAGTTTGATATTATTTTGCAAAAATTGTTTGGCGCGTTTTTGGTCGTCGGCCGTGATACGGTCGGGCGAAAAACCGGCCGCCGTCGCAATGGCTTGCAATTTTTCCTTGGTCAATGGCCGCGCGCCGAGCAAGGTTTTTTCATGAAATTGTTGATAGGCCGCAAGCCGTTTTTGGTCGTTTTTATTGGCGCGCCAATAGGTCAATATCGCGACGAAGGCTGCATCGACCGAGCTCTGCCCCAATATCGGCAATTCGACCAAGACAATTTTTACCTGCGGGTCGCTGGCGACCCATTGTTTTAATATCGCCAATTCGCGTTGGCAATATGGGCAATTGTAATCAAAAAATTCGACGATGATTTTATTGCCATTGGGGTTGCCCAAATACCCGTTGCGTTTATCGGCAATGATTTTTTTGTAAATAGCATTAACCGCGGGCGAGGGGGCAATGGTTTGTTGGTCGTCACCGGTGGTTGCTTGGTCGGTTGATTTTTCATTTTCCGCCGATGATTGGTTTTGTGATTTGGCTTGCATGGCGCGAATCGCGTCGACAATTATTTCGGGGTTTTTTTGCAATTCGGCGCGCAACATGGTTTGAAACAAGCCGGCCATGACAAGGTATGAAACCACCACCACCACCACCAACGCAACCGCCCAACGAAATGTGGTTGTCGCCAACCATTGCCACCAATTTTTTTGTGCGTCGGGTTTGTCAGAAAGATTTTTAAATAAATTATTTTTTGCCATGGTCTTTAATAGCCTTTTTATGGCTTGCGGGCAATGGTTGCGCCGAGGTGCGATAGTTTTTTTTCCAAACCATCGTAACCGCGGTCAAGGTGATAGATGCGGCTGATGATGGTATCGCCCACCGCCTTCATGCCGGCAATAACCAAAGACATCGAGGCGCGCAAATCGGTCGCCATAACCGGCGCGGCGCGCAAGTTATCAACCCCGTCGATGGTGGCGATTTTTTCCTTCAGCGAAATTTTCGCCCCCAGGCGGTTTAGCTCTGGCACATGCATGTAACGGTTTTCAAAAATTGCTTCCTCCATTTGCGACGTGCCGTCGGCGGTCGCCAACACCGCCATAACCTGCGCCTGCAAATCGGTTGGGAAATGGGGGTATGGCGCGGTTTGCAAAAATTCCATCGATTTCGCCCGACCATTCATGGTGATGGTAATGCTGTCGCCGGTGGTGGATATGCCCGCGCCGATGGCGGTTAAAACATCGCACAGCGCGGACAGGTGTTCGGGCACCGCGCGGTCAATGGTGACCTGGCCACCGGTGCTGGCGGCGGCGCATAAAATTGAACCGATTTCGATTCGGTCGCTGACCACGGCGTGGGTCGCGCCGTGTAATTTTTTCACGCCGTCGATGGTGATGCAATCGGTGCCCAGGCCGGTGATATTCGCCCCCATCGCCAACAACAAATTTCCCAAATCAATAATTTCGGGTTCGCGCGCCGCGTTGCGCAAAATGGTTTTGCCATTGGCCAGGGTGGCCGCCATCATAATATTTTCGGTCGCGCCAACCGACACAAATGGAAAATCGATAGTCGCACCCTGCAACCCATCCTTCGCGGTGGCGACCACGTAGCCATCGACCACTTCAATTTTTGCGCCCATTTTTTCCAAACCGGTAATGTGCAAATCAACCGGCCGCGCGCCAATGGCGCAACCGCCGGGCAACGAAACGCTTGCTCGCCCCATGCGCGCCAACAGCGGCCCGAGGACGAAAATCGAGGCACGCATTTTTCGCACCACGTCATATGGCGCGAATGGTTTGATAATATTGGCGGCGTTCAGGGTCAGGTTTTTTTGCGAAAAATCGGTGGTGTCAATCGCCACCCCCATCAGCGATAACATTTGCGCCATGGTTTCCAAATCGGCCAGGGCCGGCACGTTGGTTAATGTAACATCGTCCGCCGTCAACACGGCGGCCACCATTTCGGGCAGGCAAGCATTCTTACTGCCCATGGCGGCCACGCGGCCGTGCAATGGTTTGCCGGCCATACCGGTGATAAACAGCCGTTCCATGCCGTGGCCGCGTCGCGGGTTGAGGATGGAAAAATCCACCAGCGGGTTTTTGCGCGAAAAATCGGGGGCGAGGATATTCATGGTCAGCCGACCATTGTTATCATAATCGCGACAAAAAAACCACTAGGCCGTAGGCCTAGAACCGGCTTTTCAGCTTTTTGGTGCTGGCCTTATATTTTTAAATTTTGGATTAGCTTTCATATGGCCATGATAAGGTTGGTTGGCATGGCATGGGGGGCATAAAATAATAAGGTTATTATCGCTATTATCATATTTTAACCCATTCTTATGATGAATGTGTGTAATGCCAGTTGCACCGCACTCCTCGCACTTTTTACCGCGCTTCTTATACAAATTTGCTTGCACTTTTCCTTTTTTGAAATCATCGGTATATTCATTCACTGGGGCATTATCAGCATAATAAGTAGGCTTATCGGCATCAGCATGTATATCAACTGGATATTTTTCAAAAAATTTAGACAAAGCAAAATCTTGAAAAATAGATTCGTTTTTCAATCTATTTAATTTACCACTAGAATATCCATTCCATTGAAGCATGTCCAAACAATTTTTACAAATATCTAAGTTTTCGTCCTTTTCTTTTTGTCTTTTTCTTACTCTAAATTGATGAGAATAATTACCTTCCTTTTTTGTTGCCATAACATAACGATTTTTTCGACCATTTTCTTTCATCTTTTGGTAAGTTGAGCACCCCGCTATATGGAATCTAGGATAGGTTTCTTCGCTTTCATGATAAGCACTCCAATCTCTAATATAAATCACTATTCTTGCCCCTTGCCAAGATAAAGTTCCATCGTCATTAATTTCTATCTCTTGTAATAAATCATCAGTTATAACCACGCCCTTGCTCGACAATTTATTAAAAGTTTGCTCATTTAATGAATAATGGGGTGGCAACTTACCCCGCAATTCTGCGCCCATTTTAGCTCTTAAACTATTTAATAATGGGTATGTATAATTTAAAATCTTCTTTTTCATTTTTATTTCGCTTGATTTTGTTGTTGTCGTGCTTGTTCCATATTATATATTTCTTGCACCACCTCATCAGATTTTAAAACGACTTTAAACTCTACACGTTGTGATAATGCTTCTGATGTAATGCCATTCTTCTGAATAAGACGAGAAGACGATAACCCATTGGCGGTTATTTTTTCTCTCATCCACGCCTCTTGTGATTGTAAATTAAGAATGGTTAAAGCAAACTGCACAACTGATGCCGACCGCTCTTGCGAAAGCCTTAGATTGTTAATATAAGATTTTTGCGCTGAAGACATTTTTTGGTAGTCGGTTTCTTCTCCACCGATGTTGTCATTTGTATTTTTCCAAAAACTTGAAGTATGCCCCTCTACCCTTATTTCTGTGATATAGGGTTCAAATTTATCTTGTCGTAAAATGTCTATATATCTTGGCAAGAAATCAATAAGAATATTTTGAAATTTTGGACTAAGTGAACTTGAGCCCGTGGCAAACAAAGTGGCTGGATTATTAAACCTAATAGTCATATCGCCCAACAACTCAGCATCCCATTGTTCTAAATCTTTTGAAAATTCTTCAATCAAGGCTTGTTTTAAATCTTCCTTGGCTTGCACATATTCTTGCACAACTAAGGTTGTGGTCCTGGTTACTTTTGATAAAGAAGCTACTGTGATTAATAAAAAAACCATCATCAACCCCGTCATCAAATCTGCTAGGGGTATCCAGTGGGTTTGTCTTCCTTCTTCCATATAATATTTCTACTATTTAATTTTTTCTGCCATTTTAATAACGGATTGTAGCCGTTGGGTTAAGGGTGTATAATCGTCAACAAATTTTCCTGATAAAGAGGCTAGTTGCGTTTCAAAAGCATTTAATCCCTTTTGTAATTGGTCTAAATAATCACCCATTACTCTTTCTACCGTCGGTGCAATTTCTTTTATTTTATCAAAAGCAACTGCCGTAGATTTTTGTTGCTCGTAAATAGTTTTAACTTGTTCGTCCATTACCTTAACAACATTTTCTATTGCTTTTGCGCTTTCGCTAAAAGTGCTAAGGTTGGCGGTAATGGCTTGTAAATTTTTTGCGGCATTTTCCATCCCATCGCTAGTTTTTTCATAAGAGCTAACCAAATTTCCTATTGCGTCTTTCATTTCTTCTAGCTCTTCTTTATATTGTCGTTGCCATACGACCAAATCTTTTACAGCAGAATTTAGCTGTTTAAAATTTTCACCAAATTGTTCGGTAAGGTTTTTATTAAAATCATTAACAACTTTTTCTAAAGCCTTTATATTATTTTCGGCCATGGTTTCGGCAAAAATTTTAAATTGCGATACCAATGATTCTTTGTTGTCGCCGATTAAGCCGTCGTTTAATTCTTGTTGCAGGGCGACCATATCGGCGGTGGTGGCTCCTTCCGGGCTCCTAGTGTTTAGCGTTGGGGATTTTCCTCTCTTAAGCCCTCGCAACAGCAAAGAGAAAAAAATACCTGAAAAAGAAGATATAAATGAAAACTTAATTCCCTCAATTAAATCGGGAATACTTTTTTCTACATTTTGCGTATCAAAATTCAATAATCCAAAGGTTATTCCAGCAAAACAAAATAATATCCCTAGGGTAACCAATATCTCAGAACCATAGGTGCGTGCAAAAACATCATAATTGCTATGGAACATCCACCATGCCACAGCAATTAATAGAATAGAAGCAGCTAATAGACTTTCATGTAGGGGCATTTGTTACAAATACAAATTCCACCAATAATAATCAACAATTATTTTAACACCCCCGCCTGAAATCACGCGGGCTTTGCCCGCGTGAGAAAATAAAGCAATTTGGGTGAGGCGAACACCGCAAAGCCTTGCGGTTTTCGCAAATTACTTGTGACTCGGCATGGAGAAAACCGCGCCCTCTTTAATGCCGGATGGCCAGCGCGAGGAGACGGTTTTCATTTTGGTAAAAAACACAACGCTTTCCGGGCCATACATTTGCGTGTCGCCAAATTTGGAACGTTTCGACCCGCCAAAATGGTGGAACGAAACCGGCACCGGAATCGGCACATTAACGCCAATCATGCCGACATCGACCCGGTCCATAAAACTTTTCGCGGTGTCGCCGTCGCGCGTGAAAATTGCCGTGCCATTGCCATATTCGTGGTTGTTGATGATATTGACCGCCTTATCAAAATCGACCGGCGCCATGACCGATAGCACCGGGCCGAAAATTTCGGTTTTGTGAACCTCCATCCCTTCCTTAACGCCGTCTAACAACGTGCCACCGACCCAAAAACCATTTTCGTAACCTTGCAAGTTTTTCCCCTTGCCACGGCCGTCGACCAACAACCCGGCCCCCTCGGCCTTACCCTTGGCGATTAAACCCTCGACCCGTTCTTGGGCCTTGCGGGTTATCAATGGGTTGATTTCGGCCTTCGCGTCGTTGTAAGGCCCCATTTTTAATTCCTCGACTTTGGGCAATAATCGTTTGACCAATTCCTTCGCCGTGGCCTCGCCCACCGGCACCGCGACCGAAATCGCCATGCAACGTTCGCCCGCCGAACCATAACCCGCGCCGATAAGCGCATCAACCGCCTGGTCCATATTGGCATCGGGCATGACCACCAGGTGGTTTTTCGCGCCGGTAAAGGCCTGCACCCGTTTGTTATGTTTGCAACCGGTTTGGTAAACATATTCGCCAACCGCCGTCGAACCGACAAACGAAATCGCCGGCACATCGGGGTGGGTTAATAAACTATCGACCGCTTCCTTATCGCCAATCACGCAATTCCACACACCATCGGGCAGGCCGGCTTCCTTCCACAATTCGGCAACGCGCAGGGCGGCGGATGGGTCAACCTCCGAACATTTATTAATATAGCTGTTGCCGCAGGCGACGGCCATGGCGCCCATCCACAATGGCACCATCACCGGAAAATTAAATGGCGAAATACCGGCAACAACGCCGATGGGTTCGCGGAATGAAAAAACATCGATATTACCGCCGACGTTCGGGCTGTATGCCCCCTTGATAGTATTCGGAATGCCGGCGGCAAATTCCACCACGTCGATGGCGCGGGCAATTTCACCCAGCGCATCGGCGATGGTTTTGCCATGTTCTTGGCCGATAAGTTCGGCGAGGTTTTGTTTGTTCTTAACCATCAATTCGCGCATGTTGAAAATAATGCTGGAGCGTTTGGGCGACGCGGTGGCGCCCCATTCCTTGGCCATTTTTTTGGAAATTTTTACAATCTCGTCGATTTCTGCCTTCGACGCAAATGGTGCCTTGGCCTGAACCTCCCCCGTGGCGGGGTTGAACACATCACCAAACCGGCCCGATGTGCCGGCGGTTTTTTTGCCATTGATAAAATGCTGTAACTCGTTGATGCTGTTGTTTGCCATGGTGATAGTTTCTGATAAAATAAATTGAAATAAGGGGAAATAATAGGGTGAATAGTTTAAAATTATCATAAGCGGTTTTGCTTTTCAAGCAGAAAGCGAAAAACCAGCGATAAATAAAAAACTTCCTAAATCGCTTGCATGGCGTTATAGAATCACGGCAGTAGTAGATATTAGAAATTATTGATTATGAGCAAAAAACCCCATAATTCCTCGACCAAGTTTATTTTCATGACGGGTGGGGTGGTGTCGTCGCTGGGCAAGGGGTTGGCCGGGTCGGCGATTGGCGCGCTGTTGCAGGCGCGGGGTTACCGCGTGCGGTTGCGCAAACTCGACCCTTACCTTAATGTTGACCCTGGCACCATGAACCCGTATCAACATGGCGAATGTTTTGTGACCGACGACGGAGCCGAAACCGACCTTGACCTGGGGCATTACGAACGTTTCACCGGCCAACCGGCGCGTAAAAACGACAATATCACCACCGGCCAAATTTACAGCCGCGTTTTGGCGCGCGAACGGCGCGGTGATTATTTGGGCGGCACGGTGCAGGTTATCCCCCATGTCACCGACGAGATAAAAGATTTCATCATGCAAGACACCGACGACGTTGATTTCGTTATCGCCGAAATTGGCGGCACGGTGGGCGACATGGAATCATTGCCATTTTTGGAGGCTATTCGCCAATTGGCGCAGGATGTTGGTCGGGCACGTTGTGCCTTCGTCCATTTAACCCTATTGCCCTATATTACCTCGGCCGGCGAATTAAAAACCAAACCGACGCAACATTCGGTGAAGGAATTGCTCAATGTGGGGATTCAGGCGGATTTCTTGCTCTGCCGGTCGGAGCGGGAAATTGCCATCGACCAGATGAAAAAAATCGCGCTGTTTTGCAACTTGCCGGTTAATCGCGTTTTTCCGGCGTTGGATGTTGACACGATATACGCCCTGCCGATTAGTTTTTATCATAACAAGTTGGATGAGGAAATTTTGCATTATTTTAATTTGCCCGATGACAACAAGGCCGGCCATAAAGATTTTTCCGCGCCAAGCCTGAGCGATTGGCAAAGGGTGGTCGATGGCATAAGAAACCCCGAGGATACGGTGATGATTTCGATTGTTGGTAAATATATTGTTTTGCCCGACGCCTATAAATCATTGGTCGAGGCCCTGACCCACGGCGGGATTGGTAATAAGGTAAAGATCGCCATCAATTGGGTCGACGCCGAAACCATCGACGAAGAAAATGTTGCACAGACATTGGGCACCAGCCACGGCATTATTGTGCCCGGTGGGTTTGGTTGGCGCGGGGTTGACGGCAAGATGCTCGCCATCAATTACGCGCGGACGCAAAAAATTCCGTTTTTGGGGATATGCTTTGGCATGCAATTGGCGGTGTTGGAGGCGTTGCGCAATATCGCCGGCGATAGCCAAGCAACATCGAGCGAATTTGGCAAGACCGACCATGCGGCGATTGGGTTGCTGACCGAATGGTTAAAGGACGGCACGGGGGTCAAGGCAAGCCACGATAATTTGGGCGGCACGATGCGGTTGGGCAGTTACCCGGCGGTGTTGGCAAAGGATTCGATGGTCGCCGGCATTTACGCCGCGACCGCGATTAGCGAACGCCATCGCCATCGTTATGAGGTTAATAAAAATTATCAGGCCGAATTGGAAAAATCGGGGGTGACAATATCCGGTTGGTCGCAGGATAAAAACCTGCCCGAGATTATTGAACGCGCCGACCACCCATGGTTTGTTGGCGTGCAATTTCACCCCGAATTAAAATCGCGGCCATTTTTACCCCACCCATTATTTTTAAGCTTCATCGCCGCCGCCGTGAAGCAATTAAGATTGGTGTAGGAAATTATTTCACCAATTTATGATATTCCTGAATCGATTTGACGCCGTCGGTGGTGGATTTTTTTTGCGCCGTTGCGGGGGTTGACGCATTGACGACGGCATTGGCAACCTGCGCCATGGCGCGGGTGGTGGTGAAGTAGGGAATGTGGTTTTTCACCGCCAGGGCGCGGATGGTTTTGGCGTCGCCGCGGCTGGTGCGGCCGGCCATGGTGTTAAAAACCATGGCAATTTGATTGGTCAATAATAATTGTTTGATATTGGCGTCGCTGTTTTTTTCCTGGCTGATTTTTTTAACGCTGGTGATATTTTTTAAACCATGTTTTGTAAAATAATCGGCGGTGCCGCCGGTTGCCAAAATGGTGAAGCCGTGGGCTTGCAATTGTTTGGCAAGCGGCAAGACGGCCGGTTTGTCGGCGTCCTTGACCGATATAAAAACCTTAGCATTTGCATGGTCGGCGGTGGGAATGCCCGCGCCGGCCGCCAATTGCGACTTGGCGAAGGCGGTGGCGATATCGCCGGCGATTCCCATGACCTCGCCCGTGGAGCGCATTTCAGGGCCCAGGGCGACCTCCGCCCCGCGAATGTTGCTTTCGATATTTGTGCTGTCCGAAAAATTAATGAAGCGGTCGAAGGGGAAGACCGCTTCCTTGACCGACACGAATGGTAATTTTTGCATCTGCGCAACCGATGCCGGACGCGGTAAGTTGGTTAATTTTTCGCCGGCCATGACGCGCGCGCCCATTTCGGCCAGGGGGTAACCGGTGGCCTTGGCGACGAACGGCGCGGTGCGGCTGGCGCGCGGGTTCATTTCCAAAATAAAAATATCGGCGTAATCGCCAGCTTGGTTTTTGGTAACGGCGAATTGAATATTCATCAGGCCCTTGACCTTTAATTCACGCCCCAGCGCAATGGTTTGCCGTTCAATCTGTTGCAGGGTTTTTTCCGACAAAGAAAAGGTCGGCAGGGCGCAGGCCGAATCGCCCGAATGCACGCCGGCTTCCTCGATATGCTCCATCACGCCGGCGACCAAGACTTCCTCGCCATCGGCGATGGCATCAACATCGACCTCTATCGCGTCGCTGAGGTATTTGTCGATAAGCACCGGGGGTTGAAGAAATTCAGAAATTATATCGCCATCGCTTGCTACAATCATTATATCTTTAATAATTTTTCTACAAGCTTCTTCATCATAGGCAATTTCCATCGCCCGCCCGCCTAATACAAATGATGGGCGTAACATAACGGGAAAACCAATTTGCTTGGCGAATTCTAACGCTTTATTAGGGTTTGTAGCAGTGAAGTTAGCAGGTTGGCGCAATTTCAAATCATCGATGGTCTTGCTAAAAAGCTTTCTGTCTTCGGTATGGTTGATGGAATCCAAACTGGTGCCCAAAATTTTGTAACCGGCGTTGACAATATCCTGCGCCAATTTCAACGGGGTTTGCCCGCCATATTGCACAATAACGCCGACCACCTCGCCGCGCGTCGCTTCCTTATCCAATATATTCAACACATGTTCGGCGGTTAAGGGTTCAAAATACAATCGGTCGGCGGTGTCGTAATCGGTCGATACGGTTTCGGGGTTGCAATTTATCATGATTGTTTCATAGCCGTGTTTTTTTAATGATAAAGCGGCATGGACGCAGGCGTAATCAAATTCAATCCCCTGACCGATTCGATTCGCCCCGCCGCCCAAGATGACAATTTTTTTGCGGTCGGAAACATCGGCTTCGTCTTCGCCGGGTTGATATTTGCCATCGACAAAATGCCCCTCATATGACGAATAAAGGTAAGGGGTGGGGGATGGGAATTCGCCGGCGCAGGAATCGATGCGTTTGAAGATAGGGACGATGCCGAGGTCTTTTAGCTTCTGCCTTATCTTACTATCTTTTAATGTTTCCGTTAGGGGGTATCCTGTAGTTGCTGATTCATAAAAGTAATTGCGCGTTATTTGGCCCAATACGCTGTCAGAAAACCCTTGGCCCTTGGCTTTTGCTAATATTTTTTTAATAGCCTCTTCATTAAAATTCTCAGGTTGAATTAACTCTTCATTCATCATTTCAGGCATCAATGTAAAACTAGCAACCTGTTTAATTTCTTTCCTAATTTCTATCATTTGCGCCATTTGTATTAAAAACCATTTATCAATTTTTGTTAATTCATAAATATTTTCTATTGTCCTGCCATCGTTGATTGCCCTAAAAATTTTTAACAAACGCAGGGGGTGTGGCCGAGACAGGTCTTCATCAGTTATCTTTTCGACATCCATGGCATAAATGATATAATCCATTTGCAATGGATTATAAATTTCCAGTGCCGCTATTGCCTTGCCCAATGATTCTTTAAAATTGCGGCCAATCGCCATGACCTCGCCCACCGATTTCATGGTGGTGGTCAGGGTATCATCAGCCCCCTTAAATTTTTCAAATGCAAAACGCGGAATTTTGGTAACGACATAATCCAAACTGGGTTCAAAACTGGCGGGGATTTTCCCGCCGGTAATATCGTTCGGCAATTCATCCAACGTGTAACCCACCGCCAACAATGCGGCGACCTTGGCAATGGGAAAACCGGTGGCCTTCGACGCCAATGCCGACGACCGCGACACCCGTGGGTTCATTTCAATCACCACCATCTCGCCATTTTTTGGGTTGATGGCAAATTGCACATTCGACCCACCGGTTTCAACGCCGATTTCGCGCAACACCGCCAGGCTGGCCATGCGCATTTCTTGGTATTCTTTATCGGTTAAGGTCAATGCCGGCGCGATGGTGATTGAATCACCGGTATGCACCCCCATCGGGTCGAGGTTTTCAATCGAACAGATAATTATCGCATTGTCGTTTTTGTCGCGCACCACCTCCATCTCAAATTCCTTCCACCCCAGCACCGACTGTTCAACCAAAATCGACCCCTTGCCGTCGGTTGCCAGGTTGCTTTCCTGCAGGCCATAATTGACCTTATCAAAATAATCCTGTTCATTATGGGCAATGCCGCCGCCGCGCCCGCCCAGGGTGAAACTCGGCCGAATGATAAGCGGCAGGCCGATTTTCGTCAAGGCAACCTCGGCGTCGGCGCGGTTACGCACCAACCTGGCGGTGGGGGTGTTCAGGCCGATATTGGCCATGGCGGTTTTAAATTGCTCGCGGTCCTCGGCCTTATCGATGGCTTCGGGCTTGGCGCCAATCATCTCGATACCCAATTTTTTCAAGACGCCATTTTTATGCAATGCCATGGCGGTGTTCAGGGCGGTTTGCCCGCCCATGGTGGGAAGCAACACCATTTTTTCATTGGGGTGTAATTTTTTTTCGCGTTCCAAAATATCGGCCACCACCGCCGGGGTAATGGGCTCGATATAGGTTGCGTCGGCCATCGACGGGTCGGTCATGATGGTCGCCGGGTTGGAATTGACCAGGGCGATGCGATACCCCTCGGCCTTTAACGCCTTGCAGGCCTGGGTGCCCGAATAATCAAATTCGGTGGCCTGGCCGATAATAATCGGCCCGGCGCCAATAATAAATATGGCATCGATATCTTTTCTTCGTGGCATGCAAGTTTACTCGATAGGGCGGATTCTGTCGCTGGTCAAGCCAATAATTGCCCCCGAAATGCTCAGTAATCCTGTTATAAATTGTTGCGCCATGGTTGTCGATTTGGTCTGCAATTGACAAATTATGTCTTGACGAATAATGGGCGGTCAGCGTATTTTGATTTTGATTAAAGAAAAATAAAAAAAATGAAAAACATCAACACCGCCAACAAAACACCAGAGATAACCATTTATTTTTGGCTGTTTAATCTTTTGCTGACCATGGTCGGTGGCAGTGCGCTTGATTTTTTAAACACCTATGTCGGCTTGGGGTTGGGGACCAGCATGGTGGCGGTGTTTGTCCTGTTGGTTGGCGCGCTTTATTTGCAATTCAAAACGCGGCAATATAATCACTGGGTCTATTGGTCGGTGGTGTTGTTGATTGGCGCCTTTGCCATGGCGGTGGTGGATACATTAACCACCAATTACGCCGTGCCATTAAATGAAACATGCCAGGTCGCCGGTATATCGCTACTGGTGCTGTTGGGCGCTTGGTTTAGCATCGAGCGCACCCTGTCGATTCATTCGATTACCACCTGCCGGCGAGAGGTTTTTTATTGGGCAACCGTGCTGTTGGTGTTTGCCACCGGCACGGCGTTTGACGAATGGTTGTTGGAACATTTTGGTGTTAGTTATATAAGCTCGGTGGTGTTCTTCGCGGTGCTGATAATGGTGATTGCGATTTGCCATTATGTGGTGGCTTGGTGCTTATCCGCCACTGGTCGTTATCACCCGGCGCAACATGTCATGGCCTTTTGGTTGGCCTATATTTTGATAAGGCCGCTGGCCCAGGCCTTGAGCGATTATTTATCGCAAGACGCCGATAACGGCGGGTTGGGCATCGACGATGGTATCACCAGCCCATTGGCGATTATTGTGGTGGTTGCGCTGTTGGCCTACTTACAAAAAACCAAAAAAGACGTTATCAAAAAACCCGCGTAATTGGTTGCCGGTTTGGTTGCCGCGCAACAGGCGTGGCTTGACAAATTGACGATTTGCACTTTATGGTCGCGGTGTATGAAAAAATCGGTTAAGGGCAAATCATCTTTTGGTAAAGAAAATATAACGCAGGTGTTTGTGCCGCGTTATCGCCTGCTTCAGATATTGGCATCCTTGCGGCGTGGCGACAAATTATCGCCGGCCGACGCGGTTTATTATCGCCGCTTACTGCCGGGCATGAGCTCGGAGGAAAAACGAAAACGCCTAGCAAGGTTAGAGGCGCGTTGGACAAAACAAAAAATGTCTGCCGACCTGGCGATGGTCGCTGATTTTCTCGCCGCCGATAAGAAAAAATTCATCGCCAGCCACGAAAAAAAGGGCGCGATGCTCGACCTGTCGTTCCTTGATTTCCGCCAGCATAAGGTGGTTTTTGAACAATCGATAGATTTGCACCTGCCGATATCATTTTTGCACAGCGAATTTGGCGAGGTTTATTTTCAATGGGCCAGGTTCCAAAAAAAGGTTAATTTTCGCGCCGCGGTTTTTTATGAAAAGGTTAAATTCATCGATTCGACATTCGAGAACATTGCCAATTTTGAATTTACAATTTTTCATAAAAAGGCAGAATTTTCTGGCATCGATTTTCACGACCGCGCCGCCTTTAATTTTGCAACATTTGAAAATTATGTCAGTTTTAAAGGCTCGTCGTTTCACGCCCTGTTGATTGACGAGGCGCATTTTTCAATCCTGCCAAATTTTCGCTACACCCTGTTTGATAAGCAAGTTCGTTTCCATTCGGTTTATATCCCCGGGCCACATGAAAGCATCGCCCACGATGAAAAATATGATGAAAAGCACGATGAAAAACATGGCGCACAACCTAAAAAAATCGCCGACAGCAACTCGCCCGTCAACACCCTGGCGGTGATTGCCCTGGCCGATAAGCGGCGGCGCAACAAAAGTTACGAGGACAAATACCGCACCCTAAAGGAAATGGCGGCGTCAACCAACGACCACTTGCATGAACATGAATTCTATGGCCATGAATTGGAATCAAAATGGTTGTTTAAAGAATTCCATGGCCGCTGGTGGTGGTGGGTTGCCCTGCCTTGCGGTTTTATGTTTTGGTGGTTGGTCGATAGAAATTTTTGGCCGATGATTATTTTGCCCTTGCTACTGTCGACCTTTAGCTACCTGCCGCTGTGTATCATGGGTGAGGGGTTTTTGCGGCAACGGCTCACGCGGGCCGGCGGGGGCGATGGGTTGGTGGCGGGCGCGCCGCGCCGTGGTTGGTTTAAAAAAATCGCGCACCATTTTTACGCCATTGCCTATTTGTATTTGTTGCGTGTCTATTGGTTGTTTTCTTACTACGGCCAAAGTTTGGCGCGGCCGGTGATTGGTTTTGCGCTCCTGCCTTTTATCTTTGCCTTCAGCTATTGGCGGCCGGGCCGTGGGGTTGATTTTGCCAGCGCGTTGCATTTTTCCAGCCTCAACATGCTCCCCGGCAACAGCCTGTTTCGCTTTAACCATTTGGAATATCTTAAGGAAAAAATATTCGGCGTTGGCGACGTCGCCCTGGCCAATTTTCAATCGCTGGTGGTTACCTACCCCAAGGAAATCACCTTGGCCTACGATGTTTTGCTTAATTTGCAGGAAGGGCTGTCGCTGTTCTTTTTATTCTTAATCGGTCTTGCACTTCGCAATAAATTCCGTATTGTGTAATGGCATGGTGGCACGATGAAAATTTTCTGTTTGGGATTTGGTTTTTGCGCCAATGGCCTGTGGCATGATTGGCGCGACCGGCGATTATTGGCCGAATATATATTCTATGCCACCTATCGCGACGACGATAAAAAAAAACTATTATTAGAAAAAAATATTCTGCCGGTGGGGCTTGGTGGCGGTGGTGATATAAACTTCGCCGATGCCCTTGCCGAAACAGATGTCTGGTTGGCCTCAGCCGCGCCGGCGCGTGATGGTGCTGGCGGCGACCCATTTATGGCTGAATTTGGCGCGGTCATAAAAAAACTAGCCGCTACGAAAAAAATCATTTACCTTTCCACCACCGGTGTTTATGGCAACCATAATGGCGATTGGGTCGACGAACAAACAATTTTACGCGCCAGCCACGACCGAAGCAAAAGAAGAATAATCGCCGAGGAGGAATGGCGGGCGGTCGGCGCGACGATTTTGCGCTTGGGCGGCATCTACGGCGCGGTGCTCGACGGCATGGGGCAAAATACCCTGCGATCGATTATCAACGGCACGGCGCGGCGGGTGGAAAAAACTGGCCAGGTGTTTGGCCGCATTCATGTTGCTGACATTGCGCAAGCCATCGATTTGGTAATACATAAAAATATTCGCGGCGAGGTTTTTAATTTGGTCGATGACGAACCGGCCAACCCACGGCTGGTGGTGGATTATGGTTATGAATTATTGGCGCGGGCTTTGCCGCCGCTGGAACATTTTGACGATGTTAAGCACAGCATGTCGCCGATGGCGCAAAGTTTTTTTCACGACAACAAGCGGGTTAAAAATGATAAAATAAAAAAAATTGGCTGGCAACCACAATACCCCAGTTATCGCGAGGGTTTGCAAATGATAAAAAACACCCTGGCGAAAGAATTGGTGGAAACATGACGCGTTTTAAAATGACCGTTAGCTACCACGGCGGAAAATATATCGGCTGGCAAAGGCAACTGAACGGCGCGTCGGTGCAGGCAGTGATAGAGGAGGCATTAGCAAAGATAGAGGGCGCGCCGGTGGTGATTCACGCCGCCGGCCGCACCGACAGCGGGGTTCACGCCACCGGCCAGGTTATTTCCTTTGACATGGCGCGGGTTATCTCGCCGGAAAAATTATTGCTGGCGGTGAATTATCATTTGAAACCGAACCTTATCGGTGCGATTGATTGCGCCGTGATGCCGCCCGATTTCCACGCGCGTTTTTCGGCAACGCGGCGCGATTACGCCTACCGCCTATTTAACCGCTCGGCGCCGCCGGTGTTGGAACGTGGGTTGGTGTGGCATGTGCCACGTCCCACCCCGTTGGATATTCCGGCCATGACGGCGGCGGCGCAATGGTTGCGCGGCACCCATGACTTCACCAGCTTTCGCGCCACCGAATGCCAGGCAAAATCACCCATCAGGTCGCTCGACGTGGTCGAGCTAACAACGACCGGCGACGAGATAAAATTCTTTTTTTCGGCGCGGTCGTTTTTGCATCACCAGGTGCGCAACATGGTCGGCACATTGGTCGAGGTGGGAAAGGGCAAACGCCACCCCGACGATATAAAAAAAATCCTCGCCGCCAAAAACCGCGCTGACGCCGGCGTTACCGCGCCAGCCCATGGGCTGTGCCTGTTAAAGGTTTATTACGATAAATAACGACAGGGCGGCTTAGCCGGCGATGACCTCGGCGAATAATTTTGTTAATTGTTCTTGCTTATCACGGAGCGAAAATTTTTCAAGCACGGTTGTTCGCGCCTCGCGGCCGATGGCCTGTTGTTGCTTTTCAGAAAGCAACAAGGCGCGTTGCAGGGCATGACCCAGCGAACCCGATGATTCGGCGACAAACAAAAAACCATTGACGCCGTCGTTTATCTGCTCGACCGCCGCGCCATAATTGGGGGCAATGGTAACCCGTTCCAAGGCCATGGCCTCGACCACCGTGCGACCAAATGATTCGGGGCGGCGACTGGCGTTGACCACCACCGCCGAGGCGTCGTAAAATGGCAACAGGTTTTCTTGATAGGGTAAAAATCCAACGCGGTTTTGTAAATGATGTTTGCGCATCATGGTTTGCAATTGCTTTATCGATTTGCGTTTGCCGACCGATTGCAACAGCAAGACCGCATCATCAAATTCATGCTGTTGTTGACCGACCAATTGGATGAATGTTTTTAATAAAAACCATTGCCCCTTCAAACTGGTGACACGCCCCGGCATGAAAATAATCCGTTGCGATGCGTAATGGGGAAATAAGGTTGATAACACAGCGGCGGCGTGGTTGCGGTCGGCGGTGGTGATATTGCCGGGGGATAGGGCATTGCAATCGACTCCGCCGTAAATCACCGCGATGGGTTTTTTTGGTTTGTAGATTTGCGTGATGTGCCGTTCGACGAAGATGCTGACCGCGTGGATGGCATCGCCCATGGTCATAATGCGGTTGTATAGTTTTTTTGGCGGGAAGTCATAGCCGCTGTAAATACCATGAAAGCCGGTGATGAATGGTATTTTTAATAATTTTGCTAAGCACCAACCATACCATGCCGGGGTGCGGCTGGCGGCGTAAATCAAATCGATTTTTTTGTTTTTGGTCTGTTGGTAGAGTTTTAAAAAAACCAGCGGCGGCAAAAATCGCAACCATGATTTTTTAAATGGCACATAAATATGTTGGCCGCCGTTTTTTTTAAGTGCCGCCACCATTGCCCCGCCCGATGACGCAACAAGCGCGCGGCCACCACGTGCGGTTACCGCGTCGCAGGCCTCAAGCGTGAAGCCCTCGACCCCGCCCGCCACCATGGCCGGCAGTAAAAACAAAATTGTTTTATTGTTTAGGTTTGGCATTGGGTTGTCCCGAACTGGGTTGGCCACTGCCACTGCCAACTGCGTTCAGGACAAAAATGGCACGGCCTATCATGTCCTCCAGCGAGGGCTGGCTAGTGGTTTTTTGAAATGTATCGCCGGCGTTCATGGCCTCGGGCGCGGCACCCTGTTCGATTTTGGCCTCGGGCGCGCCCAGCAAGCCGGACGAGCCAACCACCAGGGTGCTGTCCTTTGGCACGGTGATGCCTTGGCGAATTTCGATTTGTATATCGGCGCGATAGGTTTGCTTGTTCAGGGTGCGGCTTTTCACCTGGCCAACCTTTAACCCCGCCATCTTAACCGCGGTGCCAGCATCAAGGCCGGTTGCATTATCCAGCGACGCCTTCAGGATATAATAATTATTGCCAAACACGCTGTCCTTGTCGCGCCATAATTGCGTGGCAAAAAAAATCGCCAGCACCAACAACACCGCGCCCAAAATGATTTCTAACGAACTATGTCTTGCTTTCATGCTATTATCTCTCCGTGCTTAGCAAATGTTACTATTGGGGTTATTGTTTTGGGGTGACGCCGGCTTTTGCCTCCGCCCGTTGAATGACAAGCAGTAACAATTTTTCAATCGCCACCGAACCCGTTGTATAGGTAATTTCGCCGCCATTAGCAAGGTTGGTCGGGCTACCCCCCGGGATGATATTAACAACCTTTGGCTGGGTCAGGCCATAGGAAACAATGGCAAAACCGCTGTCATCGGCCAGGCTTAAATTATTATCAATCGCCATGGTCAATTGCACCTGGCCCATACCGACGCCCTTGGTTATCAATCTCAGGTCGCACACATGGCCGACCGGCAAACCGGCCAAAAATAGCTTGGTGTCGCGCTTGACACCATCGACCGATGGAAAATTACCCTTGACCACCATCTGGCCCGGCGCGGCGCATTGCCCGCCCTTGGTCAGGCCGAAGTAAACCCCCGCCACCACCAACATAATCACCACCAACCCCAGCAATCGCAAACGAAATAATATAAAAAATTGACGCATTGTCATGGTAAAAAAAATTGCGGTTTATTTGGCGGGTTTTTTGCTGGCGGGTTTATTTGGCGACCAGCTGGTGTAATCGCCGGTGGCGGTGGCGCGTTTTGGCCGGTATGCCATGGCACTGCCCGATAAATTGGCGCGGTGTTGTTTTTGATAAAATTGGCGATAGCCAGCACCCGGCGCGTTCAACGTGGTGTAGTTTGGCGTGGGAAATTGGTCAACGATATAATGCATCCAGGCATGATATTCGGGCGGCAACAAACTGGCGTCAGCCTTGCCACGATAGATAACAAATCGTTTTATCCGCCCCCAGGGGTCGGTTTTGCGCCGCGTGTAATATTTATTGCCATAGGGGTCGGTGCCGACGTAGCGGCTGTCGAGCAGGCGAATTAATTTTGTTAATGTATTGGCCATGTTCTTTTTTATACCTTGCCAAATATATAGCGAAAAATACATATTTTGTCATCATATTTATAAGTCTATCAAGTTGCTAGGCATCATCGAATCGGCTAGCAATAATACAGGAAAATAAAACATGAAATACCCCAAAGATTTTATTGATAAAATTATATGCGGTGATTGCATAGAGGTGATGCAACAGATTCCCGATGGCGCGGTGGATTTGGTGGTTACCTCGCCACCCTATAATTTGCTAAATTCAACTGGCAACGGCATGAAAAATGGCAGTGGTGGCAAATGGGCAAATGCCGCCCTGATGAAGGGTTATAGCGACCACCATGATTGCATGCCCTATGAAGAATATGTTGCTTGGCAAAAAAAATGCTTGGCCGAAATGTTCAGAATTATCCCCGAAGATGGCGCGATTTTTTACAATCACAAATGGCGGGTGCAGGCTGGAATTTTGCAAGACAGAAGCGACATAGTCGCAGGGTTGCCAATAAGACAAATTATTATTTGGCAAAGAAGCGGGGGAATAAATTTTAACCCGGGATATTTCTTGCCGACTTACGAAGTTATTTATTTGATTTGCAAGCCGAAATTTAAGTTAGCACCCAAGGCAAACGCGCATGGTGATATTTGGCGATTTAATCAAGAAATGAACAATGACCATCCCGCGCCCTTTCCATTGGCGTTGATTGAAAGAATTATATCATCAACCAATGCGGCGGTTGTCTTAGACCCATTTATGGGTTCGGGCACGACTGGCTTGGCGGCAAAAAACCTTGGGCGAAAATTTATTGGTGTGGAAATCACCGCGGATTATGTTGCCATGGCCGAAGCAAGAATAGCCAATACATCAAGAGCCCGCTTGCGTGCTGTTGAGCCCACGGCAGAAGGGCTTGAATTATTTAATCACGCCAAATAAATCATGACGATAGTCTATACAAAAGAATCGCTCATCGACAAGCTTAAAGAAATTAGGGCGATGGGTTGGATAGAAAGCAAACGCCATGGTAATGTTGGCGGGGTTGGCAACACCATAGAAGATTTGCTGGGGATTCAAGAAAATAATTTACCAATTGCCAATGCGGCAGAATGGGAATTAAAAACGCAACGGCTTGGCAGCAGTTCATTAACCACCCTTTTTCACATGGAGCCATCGCCAAGCGCCATGAAACTTGTGCCGTTAATTTTGTTACCACAATATGGTTGGGCGCATAAAGAAGCCGGGAAGAAACACCCCAGCGATGAAAAAAGTTTTCGTCAAACCATTTCAGCAACATCAAGGAGCGACCGAGGGTTTCAAGTTATTGTCGATAGGTCGTTAAAAAAAGTTTTGGTTTCTTTTCTTGCCTCCGCTGTCGACCCCAAGCATGATAAATGGTTAACATCGGTTAAAAAGAATTGCGGGCTGGCCGAATTAGACCCGCAACCCTATTGGGGATTTCAAGATTTGTTTCATAAGGCGGGAACAAAATTGCATAATTGTTTTTTTGTCAGCGCGGAAACAAAAAGGATAAATGGCAAAGAATTTTTTCTTTATTCAAAAATTATGAAGTTGTCGGGATTTTCGCTAGAGGGTTTGATTAAAAAAATTGAAGATGGCTATATATATGTAGATTTTGATGCACGCACCGGCCATAATCACGGCACAAAATTTCGCTTCAAAAATAATAAATTGCATGAATTATATGACGATGTTGAAGAAATACCCTTTTGATAATTTCTTCCTTTTGTGATAATGGTGAAGCAATGCACCTATCTGTTTTTGACCTTTTTAAAATTGGCATTGGGCC
>JASGCL010000013.1 GCA_030054115.1 Hydrotalea sp. | reverse complement strand
AGAAATAATGAGCGAGCATTGCGAGCGAATATATTTCTCAGGTAGGTTAGACCCCCTGTGCGAATCTGAAATGGTGACTAACCCCCCTACAAAATATCTCGGCAAGCCTCGTATTTTGTCTATCCCGTTGGCGTGTATACACGCCGACGGGTCGCAATCGTCCTTTCTTTACTCCGCCGTTTTTTAACACCCCACCGTCCATTATTCTCGAAAATTTTTCTAACCCGTACCGCCGTTCGGACTCTCTCTCTCCGCCCCAGCCATTTTCATCATTTAAATTGTAAAAAAGTGATGGAAAGGCGAGGAATTTTGCGCTACAAGGATTTCGTTATTTAACCTAATTACACCTGAAAGGAAAAAACCATGGCCAAAAGAACCCTTACAACCACGGCCGGCCGGCCGGTGGCGGATAATCAAAATTCGCTGACCGCTGGCAAACGTGGCCCGGTGCTGTTGCAGGACGTGCACCTCATCGAAAAACTAGCCCACCAAAACCGCGAGCGTATTCCCGAACGGGTTGTCCACGCCAAGGGGTGGGGCGCCTATGGCACCCTGACCGTGACGCAGGATATTACCCAATATACCTCCGCCAAATTGTTTGAAAAGGTTGGTAAAAAAACCGACCTGTTGGTGCGGTTTTCAACCGTCGCCGGCGAGCAAGGCGCGGCCGATGCCGAACGCGACGTGCGTGGCTTCGCGGTTAAGCTATATACCGACGAGGGCAATTGGGATATTGTCGGCAACAACACGCCGGTATTTTTTATTCGCGACCCGTTGAAATTTCCGGATTTCATCCACACGCAAAAACGCCACCCGCGCAGTAACCTGCGTAGTGGCACCGCAATGTGGGATTTCTGGTCGCAAAGCCCCGAATCATTGCACCAGGTAACCATATTGATGAGCGACCGCGGTTTGCCAACCGACGTGCGCCATGTCAATGGTTATGGCTCGCACACTTTCAGCTTCATCAACGCCAAGCAAGAACGTTTTTGGGTGAAATTCCATTTCAAAACCTTGCAAGGCCATAAACATTGGACAAATGCCGAGGCCGAAAAGGTGGTTGGCAAAACCCGCGAGTCGACTCAAGAGGACCTCTATGGTTCGATTGAAAAGGGCGAATACCCGAAATGGCGTTTTTGCGTGCAGATAATGCCCGAGGCCGATGCCGACAAAACCAATTACAATCCATTCGACCTGACCAAGGTTTGGCCGCATAAGGATTACCCATTGCACGAGGTTGGCATCATGGAATTAAACCGCAACCCGGATAATTATTTTTCGGAAATTGAAAATGCGGCTTTTTCGCCATCGAACATCGTGCCGGGCGTTTCGTTCTCACCCGATAAAATGTTGCAGGCGCGGATATTTTCCTACGCCGATGCGCACCGTTATCGTTTGGGCACGCATTACGAATCGTTGCCGGTGAACCGGCCGAAATCGCCGGTGCATACGTATCATAAGGATGGCACGATGCGGCATTTTGAAAACAGCAGTGGTAATGTTGATGCCTATTACGAACCCAACATGTATAGCGACGCGCCGAAGGAAGACCCGCGTTACAAAGAACCACCGTTGAAAATCAGCGGCGACGCCGACCATTACAATCATCGTGATGGTAACGACGATTACACCCAACCGGGCAATTTGTTCCGTTTGTTTGACGCCGGTCAAAAACAACGATTGTTCGATAATATTGCCGCCGCCATGCAGGGCGTGCCGCAAGCCATTATCGACAAACAATGTCAGCATTTTGACAAGGCCGACCCCGAATATGGCAAGGGGGTTCGCGCCGCATTGGCCAAACAAAAATAATTTTTTGTTTGCAAGTTATGGAAAAAGGGGGCGGGGTTTTCCCCCGCTCCCTTTTTTTATGCCGGTTTTTACAACTTTACAGGCGGGGCGATTCTTTTTATGACAAACCATGACGAATTTTTTGTCATTGCTAAAAAAATGGTTACCCAAATTTTTATGGGGGTGTGTTGCGGCAACCTTGCTATTGCTTGTGGCGGGTTGCCCGGAATTGGCATTGGCGCAACAGACCAAAGATAAAAATGGCGTGCCGATTATTTCGCCACCGACGGCGATAAAGAAGCTAGCCCCCCCAGCTGATAACGCGGCGGATAAGGACAGCAAAGACAAAAAAACCCAAGATGAAAAGAAGAAGGATGAAAAAAATCCTAAGAAGCCGACCACGCCCCAGGCCAAACCGGCCGATAAGGCGGCGGATAAAAAACCGACCAAGCAAGCTGATAAACCGGCAGACAAACCCAGCGACAAGGCAACAGCCGATAAAGCAAAACCGCAAGAAAAAACCCCGTCCAAAAATTCATCGCCCGTAACGCCAAGCAACAATAAGCCGGCAACGGGCAATGCGCCAACCACGCCGACCAAGCCAGCCGGCGGCGCGGCGACAAACACCGCGAAGCCGGCAAATACATCAACCACCGCGAAGCCGGCGCAAAATAATAAAACATCAACCAAGCCAATCGCCCCACCGCGTGATACAACCGCCAGCAAAAATATAAATTTAAAAAAAATCGAGGTCAAAAGCACGGGGCAGGGCGCGCAGGTGGTGGCCTATTTCGACCGCTCGACGCCCTATCGGGTTTTTACCATGGCCAACCCGCCACGGGTGGTGATGGACATGGTGGGAAAAATTACCACCAATGATGTAACCATGGCCGATAACGCGACAACCAAAACCTGGCTAAAAAATTATCGCCTGACCATCACCAACAATGGCGTTGGCCAACAAACGCGCATTGTGTTTGATTTGGCAAAAAATGCGCGGGTGGTGAATGTTGCCCATCGCGACGATGGCAAAAATAATTTTACCATTGCCAGCAATTTGGTGAACAGCAAAACCATGGCGGCATTTAACCGCGAATCGCCCAATTGGCAAACCGCTAGCCAGGCCGCAACGAACGATCGCGCATTTAATCGCCCGCTTAATGATACATTGTCCAGCAACCCAGCGGTGAACACAAATAATGGTCGCGGTAACCAAATCGCCAGCAAGCCGGTCGACGCCATCGGCAATATTATTAACCAGGCCGAACGGGAAAACAACCCGCCGGCCACGCGAAGTCAGCTGGATGATTTAATAAAAAAATCCGATACGGGGCAGAGCAACAATGCCAGCAACAAGAAACAACCCCAAGCGCAAACCAAAGCGCAACCCCGCGCGCCGGCCGAGGCCGAAAGCGATATACCAAAAGACAAACCATTGATAGCGATAGACGCCGGCCACGGCGGCGTCGACACCGGCACCATCGGCCGCCACGGCACGGTAGAAAAATTGGTTAATGTCGCGGTGGCAAAACAATTGGCCGCGGCGTTGCAACAATCGGGGCGTTACCGCGTGTTGTTAACCCGCTCCGGTGATTATTTTATTCCGTTGCGCGAACGTTACCGCATGGCCGAACGGGCCAAGGCCGATTTTTTTCTTTCCATCCATGCCGATTCTTTCCCCGACCCAAATGTTTTGGGGGCGAGTATTTACACCTTGTCCAATGTTGCCTCCGACCGCGAAACCGCCAAGATTGCAGAGCGGGAAAATAATTCTGACAAATACGCGTCGATGTTTGAACGGGGTTTGCCGTTCGACGCGCGGGTGATATTGCTGGGGCTGGGGCAAAAGCAAAAGGAAGCCCATTCCAACATGTTTGCCAAATTGGTGGCGCAAAAATTTCCACCGACCGTGCCATTTTTACGCTCCAAACCGCATCGCTTTGCCGCCTTCACCGTGATGAAATCCGTCACCATGCCGTCGGTGTTGTTGGAGGTTGGCTTCCTATCCAGCGAACAACAGGAACGGCAAATTATCAGCCCGGAATTTCGCAACAACCTTACCCATTGCATGGTCAAGGCCTTCGACCAATATTTCTACAACATCCCCATGCAACGCGGTTGCGGTTTGTAGTGATGCGAGCGGTCAAGTAAAAAATATAAAATAATGTCGGTCATCAACTTGCGCTCAAGCAATAAAATGGTAGCGCAAATAAATTGTGCAAACTACATAGCCATCATGCCGACGATGTTGTAACCGCCGTCGACGAAATGAACCTCGCCCGTAACACTGCGCGACAGGTCGGATAACAAATACAAAGCCGACCCGCCAATGTCGTCTAAATTCATGTTGCGGCGCAGGGGGTTGTTGTCGCCCTGCCAATTAAATGTTGCGCGGCCCGACGCCACGGCCGACCCGGCCAGGGTTTTCATCGGCCCGGCCGACAGGGCATTGACGCGAATGTTTGCCGCGCCCAAATCATCCGCCAAATAACGCACCGACGATTCCAACGCCGCCTTGCACACGCCCATCACATTGTAATTTTTCATAACGCGGCTGGCCCCTTCGTAACTCAAGGTTAATATCGAACCGCCGTTGGTCATCAATGGCGCGGCCAAACGGGCGGTTAAAATAAATGAATAACAAGAAATCTCCATCGATTTTAAAAAATTGTCGCGGCTGGTGTTGACAAATCGGCCATCAAGTTCGGCCTTGTCAGAAAAGGCCAGGCTATGCACAACAAAATCTAAGCCGCCCAATTTGTCGTGGGCGGTTTTTATCGCTGACGCCACGTCGCTTTCGCGCTCCACCGCGCACGGGACAATGTTATCGGTGCCGGTTAATTCCTTCACCAACGGCGCGACGCGCGACCCGTAAACATCGTTTTGATAGGTAAAAAATAATGACGCGCCAGCGGCATGCAACGTGCGGGCAATGCCCCATGCTATCGACCGGTCGTTGGCCACCCCCATGATGAGTCCCTTTTTTCCGTTCATGATGGTTGGTAAGGCAATGGTCATGATTTTTATTTTTTATTATTCGGGTTTGCTAAAAACCAAACAGGCATTGGTGCCACCAAAACCAAAACTATTCGACATCACGTTTTTTAAATTGACGTTCATGGCTGGCTTGGTGATGATATTTAAGCCGGCGAACACCGGGTCTAGCTCATCCACATTGATAGACGGCGCGATGAAATTATGTTCCATCATCAAAATACTATAGATAGCCTCCTGCACGCCGGTTGCGCCCAAACTATGGCCGGTCATCGACTTGGTCGACGAAAATGCCGGCACCTGCGCCGCGCCGCCAAAAAATTTGGTCAGGGCTTCCCCCTCCTTCGCGTCGCCGACCGGCGTCGATGTGCCGTGGGTGTTTACGTAATCAATTTTTCCTTTGACCGTGCTGGTCGCCATCTGCATGCAACGCACCGCGCCCTCGCCCGATGGTTGCACCATGTCATAACCGTCAGAATTCGCGCCGTAACCGGTTAATTCGGCGTAAATTTTTGCGCCACGCGCCCGGGCGCGTTCGTAATTTTCCAACACCAACATGCCACCACCGGCGGCGATAACAAAACCATCGCGGTTTTTGTCATAGGCGCGAGACGCCTTGGCCGGGTTATCATTGTTGCCGGCCGACAGGGCCGCCATGGCGTCGAACATCACCGCCATGGTCCAGTGCATTTCTTCGCCACCGCCGGCAAACACAATATCTTGCTTGCCCCATTGGATAAGCTCGGCCCCGTGGCCAACGCAATGGGCCGATGTCGAACAGGCCGAGGTGATGGAATAATTAACGCCGCGAATTTTAAACGGCGTGGCCAGGGTGGCCGAATTGGTCGACGACATGGCACGCGGCACAATAAACGGGCTGACGCGGCGCGCCCCCTTGCTCCGCGCGGTATCCCACCCCTCCAACATATTGCTGGTCGATGGGCCGCCCGATGCGGTGACCAAACCGGTGCGGTCGTTACTGATTTCTTTTTCGCTCAGGCCGGCGTCCTTGATAGCCTCCTGCATTGCGATATAATTCCACCCCGCGCCGTCGCCCATGAATCGAAAATCGCGTTTGTCGATAACATCGCGCGGGTTTAGCGTCGGTTGGCCGGATACTTGACTGCGCATGCCCAATTCGGGAAATGTCGGGTTAAAGGTAATGCCCGACTTGCCGGTTTTTAGCGACGCCAAAACCTCGGCGACATTATTGCCGATGGAGCTTACGATGCCGATACCAGTAACGGCAACGCGATGGAGGGTAGGCGAAGAAGTCATTTATTTATTTTGTTAGCGATATTACGCCTTGGCGGTGAAAAGCCCGACTTTTAAATCTTTTGCTTCATAAACCACCTTGCCATCGACCGATAATTCGCCGTCGGCCACCCCCATGATAAGGCGATTCAGCACCAAACGTTTGATGGCAATGCGATAGCGCACCAATTTGGCGGTTGGCAAAACTTCCCCTGTGAATTTTAATTCGCTAAGGCCAAGGGCGCGGCCCTTGCCGATGCCGCCCATCCACCCCAAATAAAAACCAAGCAGTTGCCATAAAGCATCAAGCCCCAGGCAACCAGGCATCACCGGGTCGCCCTTAAAATGGCAATCGAAAAACCATAGATTTTTTTTGATATCCAATTCGGCGATGATTTCGCCCTTGCCCACGCCACCGTTTTCATCAACATGGGTGATGCGGTCGAACATCAACATGTTGGGCAGGGGCAATTGTGGGTTGCCGGCACCAAATAATTTTCCGTTGCCACAGCTAATCAAGTCATTATAATCGTAATTATCTTTGCGGTGGGCGTAATGCGGGTTTAAAACACGTGGCGCAGAACGGTTCAATGCTTTTTCTGTCGCACCACGGAGCGGTTGTATCGCATGGCCGGCCACCGTTTTTACCCGTTCGGCCATTTTGCCCGCAATATGGCCAGCGGATTCGACCATTGCCCCGCCACTGGTTTTTGCGGCATCAAGTGCGCTGCGTGGCATGGCTTTTAATATTTCGGTCGTTTTGCCAGCGGTAAAGTCGTTTTTGGCCATTTCTGTCAAATAGATTTGTTTTTAGAAATAATTATAGTCCCCTATAATCCCTTGTACATCCCCTTGCGTCATCCCGTGCAACCCCTTGTGCATCTCCTTTACTCCCCTCAGATATCCCCCAGCGCGATTATACACCGATTGTTATAAATGTAAAGGCATTTTACGACGATAAAAATGGTTGTAAGTGATCGCGGGTGATGAAACCACCACCCAAAAGTCGCCAAGTCGATGCGCCGCGCGCCGTGTCATGTTGGGTTGGTTCATCCACCATATCATACAGCACCAATGCTTGGCCAGCCGCGACGCCAATCGCTGGGGTTGCAAATTCGACCGCAATCTTTCCTTGGTGGTGTATTAACCGCGCCTTGACCGGTGCCATGGTCGAGCGATATTTGACCGATACCTCGCGCGACGCGGCGGTGGCGACGTCGGTCAACCAATAGCATTCTTGCAAGGTAACTTTATCGACCAGCAATTGTTGTTTGTCGCCGACGACGACACGATTTTTGCTCGGGTCAACCGCCAGCACAAACAACGCGTCATGGTCGCCGGCCAATTGATTATCGCCCGGTTTTTTTTTGCGGCCGCCAATTTTTAAACCACGGCGTTGGCCGACGGTGTAATCGACCACGCCCTGGTGTTGGCCGACCACCGTGCCATTTTGCAACACGATATCGCCGGTTTGCATGGCGTCTGGTTTTTTTTCCTTTATCACCGCGCGGTAATCGCCGCCCGGCACAAAACAAATATCTTGCGAATCGGGTTTTTGCGCCACATCAAGCTTGAAATATCGCGCCAGGGCACGGGTTTCATCTTTCGACAAATTGCCAAGCGGAAAGCGTAAAAAATCCAGCTGGTCGCGGCTGGTGGTGAATAAAAAATAAGATTGGTCTTTTTGCATGCTGGTGGTGTCTTGCCCGCCGACCAATAATTGCGGGCCATGTTTGGTTGCAACGCGCCGCACATAATGGCCGGTGGCCAGTGCCGCCACCCCCAATTTTTTTGCCATGGCATAAAGGTCATTAAATTTTACCGTTTGGTTGCACCGCACGCAGGGCAGGGGGGTTTCGCCGCGCAGGTAACTTTCGACAAAATCGTCGATGACCTTTTCCGAAAATCGGTCCTCGTAATTCAGCACATAATGGGGAATGTCGATTTGCTGTGCCACCATTTTTGCATCGTCGATATCCGCGCCGGCGCAACAGGCACCCTTTTTTTTCACCGCCGCCCCATGGTCATAAAGTTGCAGGGTGACACCCATGACATCATGGCCGAGGTGTTTTAACACCGCGGCCACGACCGAGCTATCGACCCCGCCCGACATGGCAACCAGCACGCGACTGCGCGGTGCCAGGTCGATTTCTAACCGCGCCAAAATGGCGGCGATGGTCGCGTCGGGGGCATTTGGGGCGGTTGATGGTTGGTTCATGGTCGCTGGTTTTCTGGGGTTTCGCCTTGGTTTTTTTCGGGGGATAATGGTGCGCAAATTTGTTGCCCGCACCACATCGTCTTATAGCAAGAATGGCAAGGTATTTGCAATTATCCATCGTCTTAACAAACATTAGTTAATAAAGTGGGGACGATAAAGGATGATGAATTATGGGCTATTATAAAAAAAGCGAGAAGCAAGGCGCAAGCGGGGTAAAAAACATCATGAAAAGCGATGGTTTTTCGATGGATAAAAAATCGTCGTCCCGTGAATTGGGCGATATGGGTCAATATAATGGCGCGGGTGGCGAACATCAATTTGGCGACCAATTTAACATCAAGCGCAACCCCCAGCATAACCAACGCCACAACGGCGAGGTAACCTATCGCCCGCAAAATGACGACGATATTAATAAAGACAGCAATAAGGACAGCGGTAAGCAAGACCCCATCGGCATGATTGCCAATTATTTTGAAGAACAATCGTGGCATTTTGAACGTTTCGACAGCAATTCGCTGTTGTTGGATATTGCCGGCGAATGGTGCCGCTATCGGTTTTATTTTTCTTACATCCCCGAAAGACAATTTTTTTACGTAACGGCGCGTATCGAATTACCAATTCCGGAAAAGACCAAGGGTTATTATAGTTTCTTACTGCAGGGCTTGAACGAATCGATGCGCCTCGGCCATGTTGATTTATCGCCCGATGACCACAAACCGGTGTGGCGGTTTTTATTGCCATTGCGCGGTAGCCCCAACCTGACGCTGGGACAATTGGCCGACGTGTTGGAGGAAGCATTATACGAATGCGACAAGATTTATCCAGCCTTCCAATTATTTGTTTGGGGCGGCTATAACGCCGATGAAGCCGTGTCGTCGGTGTTGTTTCCGGTAATGGGCTCGGCGTAATTTTTATGGGTCAAGGCACGCGCAAAGCCCAAATAAAATCATGAGCGAGCACCCAAGAATCCTATCGGTTGGTTGTGGCAATATGGGTGGTGCCTTGTTGGCGCGGTTTGCCGCCGCCGCGCCGGGCCGTGATATTCTGGCCATCAGCCAAAGCGAAAAAAAAATTACCGGCGTGCGGTGGCAACCGGTGCCTGCACCGCTGAAACCCGATTATACCCCCGATATTATTTTGTTGGCGGTCAAGCCGCAGGTGGCGGACGATATTTTGCCGCGTTACCAAAAATTTTCAAACAGCATTTTTATTTCCATCATGGCCGGCAAGGACATGGGTTATTTGCAAAAAATATTGGGCGACGACAAAAAAATTATCCGCGCCATGCCCAATTTATTGGTTAAGGTGCAGAAGGGCTTCACCAGTTATTGCATGAATAAAAATTGCACGGCGGCGGATGAGAAAACCTTCACCGAATTATTCTTGCCAACCGGCGTGATAGAAAAAATTATAGAAGATAAATATGACATGATGACCGCCCTGTTTGGTTGCGCCCCCGGGTTTATTTTATACATGGCCGATGTGATGCAGAAAGTGGCCTACGATAGGGCGCAGATTGATATAAGCCACGAAAAATTGCGCGACATTATCAAGGACATGATAATTGGTTCGATGGAAATTGTCGGCGATAAATCATTTGAGGATTCATACAAACAGGTGGCCAGTCGCGGCGGCATGACCGAGGCGGGGATAAATTATTTACAAGAAAAAAAATTTGAAGAATTATGGGCGCACGCCATTGGACAGGCCAGGGTGCGCGCCGAAGAATTATCAAAATAATATTTTATTTTTGAATTTTTTCACTTTTGAATTATTGACCTTAGAAGCCATTACTGATAAATGGCATGTCGTGCCCGCTTCTAAAAATAGAAATAAAATAAAAAATCCCCCGTTGATAAGCTTGGTGGGCGTAACCCGTCGCGGCTGGGCGTCCTTGCTGGCGGTGGTTTTTATCGCCGTCTTGCTTCAATTTTTTTATGACCCATCGGTGCTGGGGGCCAGTTTATCCCTCGCCCTTGGGCTTTTGTTCGTCAATGATGTGATGGATAAAAAAGGCTGGGGAAAATCTCTACCAAAATCCTTACCATCTTCCTTACCAATTTATCTGCGCTGGGCATTATTGCTTGCGGTGGCTTGCTTGGTTATATTTTCGGTCATTTATAACGCAACCACCCTGGACGACGGCAATTGGAAATACGAGGTCCGCGATATATTCGCCAGTTATCGCCAAGTGCTTAATTTAAAATACCATGGGCATTTTTTATTTGTCGCCCTGTGGTTGGTGGGGGTGGCGCGGGTTAAAAAGAAAAATTCTGTCCTTACCATTATGCTGTTGCTGTTGGCCTTTGGTTTTTTATCGGTTTATCAATCGGTGTTTGATTATTTGCAAAACACCGGCGACGAAGCGATGATGGAAGTAAAACATTTTAATTTTAGCGAGGCGGCTTCCTTCCTCGTTACCCTTGGCCAGAATATTTCTTTTCAATTTAACCTTATCACCACCATGGTCGCGATTTTGTTTGCCCATGTTATCGCCGGTGTTAAAAACCATATCATGGGTTATTATGCCGATGATAAACATTCCATAGCTAAAAAAACTATCACCGCTGTTCATTGGTTTTTGCTGGCGGTGCTTATTATCATGCCGCTCCACCGGCTTTATGCACGTTCCATCATGGCCTTCATGCGGAACTTAGATTTTTTTGAAACGGCAAAGGAGCTATATAAGAATCCATTGCCGCCGATTGATTTGCCGCGCGTGGGTTTGCAATTGGTGGTTTACATCGGCGAATCAACGTCGCCCATCCATTGGTCGCTTTATGGTTACCAACGGGCAACCACGCCGCAATTGGAAAAATTAGCAAGGGAGGGAAATTTGCTGGTGTTTCACAATGTTTTTTCGACCTTCAGCCACACCGGACCATCGTTGCTAAATGCTTTGAGCTTTCGCCCCCTAAGCCAGAGTCTATTCGCACCTATCGACGGGCAAAAGCGAATCCCCTTGCCTGCGGTGCTGGCCGACAGCAACATCATCAACCATTACATCAGCACCCAGGCCTATGGCACGTCCACCGACCTGTTGAGCATCACTATTTTTTCTAAAATAAAAAAAATTCTAAATAATTCGCTAAATGACCACCAGGTTTTGTTGGCGCAATTGACTGGCATTGTCCCTAGCTTGAAAAAAAACCAATCGCAGGTCGTGTGGTTGCATTCTTACGCCGGCCATGCGCCCTACATCAATTCTTTGCCGCTTAATTTTGTCGCGCCGGTCGATGATTTTTACAAAAACCAACCGCTGAATAATATCATCGCGCAAGATGGTTTAAAAAGCACGGTCAGGGAAATCGAAGGTTACGATTCCGCCATGACCTATGTCGACAGCAACCTCAGCGGCGCAATGAAGCAGGTCGCGAACTTATCCACGCCGGTGGTGGTGGTGTATTTTGCTGACCATGGTGAAAGCCCCAATTATGGATTGGGACATGATTCGTCGCGGTTTCGCCATGAAATGTTTCGCGTGCCATTTGTTATTTATTTTAATCAGGCGGCGAAGGATGCTTACCCCCAGCTGTTTGCCAAATACCAACAGCTGGCGGCGGCGTCACGCCGGCGTATCAGCCTGCTCAACCAATTTCCCTACACGGTGATTGACCTGTTGGGTGGCGATATTAAAAAATATTCTAAGGCGATTGCTATCAAATCGGTGATGGGCGAACAAAATAATATCATCGACCCGGTGATGGTGCGCGGCACGGCAAGCGGTATAAAATACGTGAATCTTAATCGCGTCGCGATCCCTGGCGCGCCGGCTGGCACGATTGATAATACCAACGACAGCCACGAAACAACGATATTTTTACAAAATTTTTATGGCGCAAAAACTTGCTACCGCGTGGTTGATATCAGGTCGGCGATGATTGGTTCGTTTATTGCGCCATGTTTATTGATTGACAAGGCGGCGGCTGTTACCAACCCGACCTTATTGTCGGCAATAAAAACCATTGCCCGCAAACGCGACGTTGCCCTGCAGGTAAAATAAATATAAAATAATTATTTATCTTCGCGCACGATTATTTTTTTCTTTTACCGCCGATAATTTCATCGATGATATAAACCGGACGTTGTTTGGTTTCGTTGTAAATGCGGCCAATATATTCGCCCAAAATACCCAGCACGATTAATTGCACACCGCCGATAAACATCACCGCCACCATCAACGCCGCCCAACCCGATACCCAGACGTTGGTGGCAAACCTTATCCAAACCACCAATATAATGCCAAGCAAGGCGAGCAACGAGGAAAAAAACCCGAAATAGGTCGCCAATTTTAATGGCTTGGTCGAAAAAGAAAAAATACCATTCATCGCCAGTGCCAGCATTTTTTTCAACGGGTATTTGGTTTCGCCGCCGGCACGTTCATCGCGCACGAAATAAACCGCTTCTTGATTGAACCCCAGCCAGGCGATCATGCCGCGCAGGAATTTTGTTCGCTCCGGCATTTGTTGTAATGCGGTTACGACCTTTCGGTCCATCAAGCGGAAATCACCGGTGTTGCGCGGAATTTCGCTGTCGGCCAGGCGGTTGATAATGCGGTAGAAAAAAAACGCCGTGATTTTTTTAAACACCGATTCGCCCTTGCGTTTTTTTCGCACGCCGTAAACCATGTCGGCACCGGCCTGCCATTTTTTTATCATCTCGAGCACGACCTCGGGCGGGTCTTGCAAATCGGCGTCCATCAACACCACGGCGTCGCCGCGCGCCGTGTCGATGCCGGCCAGGGCGGCCAATTGGTGGCCAAAGTTACGTGAAAAAGAAACCAGCACCAAATTTTTATCTTTCTGGCAATGGGATTTTATTATTTGCTTGGTGCGGTCGCGGCTACCATCATCGACCAACACCACTTCATAGGCGAAACCTTTTTTAACAATTTGTTGGGTCAGGTTTTTGACCCGCGCCATGGTTTGCGGCAAAACCTCCTCCTCGTTAAAGCAGGGCAAGACAATGGAAATAGTTTTTGTGGCCATGAATTTTTATCAATGGTTGTTTTCTATCAGGTTATTGGTTGATAGGCAATAAGGTTACAAGGTGCAGGGATTTATTTTCCGAAACGAAAGCCATTACACTATTATTTATTTTTTTCCATGATAATTTTTTTTACGCCATAATAATTGGCCATTGCGCCAAGTCCCCATTCGCTTGTTATTGGCTCCCAATTCCAAAATGCATAGCGATGCGCGCCAAAGCGGCGACTATACATATATTTTGGTGAATAGGGTGTGATAAGGATGGTGTCCTTGCCTTGGTTTTTCTGGGTGATAATTGATTGCACCCTGGCCTTAAATTCTTCGTGAAAGCCAAGGGTGAGTAATAAAATATAAAGCAAATAGATGGAAAAAAGAATTGAAGAGATAAGAAAAATATTTTTTCTGATGATGATTGATAAAGCTTTTTGATTGGGCGATAAAAAAACAAAATCAATAACCAACAGGCAGGCCAATAAGAAAATTGCTGTGCCGGCAAACCATGTGCGGCTGTAATGGGCGGGACTGATGGCCGCGATGGCAATAAAGCCAAAGGTAGATAATAGATAAATAGTGGCCATGCCAAACGCCTTATCTTTCTTCATTTTCTTGACAAGGCGGCGCAAGAAACCCTTATCGTTGATGGTGATATGTTTTTGCCAATAGTAAAAAATAGGCAATAGCAGGATAGGCAAAAGAAATGTTTCATGTAAAAAAATACGAAAGCCGTGTAGCGGCTCGCCCACAATTTTTTCAAAAAGAGGTAAGGCGCGATAAGCCACGTATTCAGGGCTAATATACCTTAGATGATTACCAGGCGCGGTTATAAGTATAACAACGCCGATAATAAAACACAGAAAAGTCGTCCAGCACCATAGGGGTAATTTTTTTTTGATAAAAAATATTTTATAAATAAAACCAATGGTGATAAGCCCAAGCACAACAACCACGCCAACATAATCGGTCATGCCAGCGATGGTCGCCAGTGGCATCACCGCGACAATAAACAACCAATGTTTTGACGATTGGTTTTTGAAGGTTAAGAATTTGTCGTGCGCAAAGGCGAGGCGATAAAGCACCGCAAGCCATGATAGGATGGTTGTTGACCAAAGGTAGGTGGCGCGGCCGTTAAGCCAAAAAATTGTTTCGCCTTTTTCGGCCAAGATGGTCATCATCAACAGAAAAATAATAAACAGCCTAAGCCGATCATTTTTGTCATTAAATATCGGTTTTCGTGCGAATGCCAATAAGAACAGGCTAATAAGAAAACTAACAAACACCAAGCCATTTAATCCCGACAGAATAATTTGTGAAAAATTTTCTTCAAATGGCGCGCGATAAAAAGAGTAACCAAAAAAGGTATAAATAAAGCTATTGATGCGGCCACCCCAACCAAAATAATAACCTTTATATGTTTGCCAAGCTTCCTTTAAGGCAAAAAAATCATTGCCATTGCCCTTGATATAATCATCTTCCATTATCGGCGTAAAATAACTAACCACCGAAATATAAATAAAAACGGGCAGTAATAACGCTATTGCCCATAGCCACCTTTGCTTGTCTTTGTTATTTTTTGCATCTCTCATGCCATAATTATTAAGAGATTTTAAGTTGTAATACAACTGTAAAAGAAAGTGAAGACACCCATGCTTTCCAGTTCCCACGAATTTACTTCGCGGGAACGAATAATGAAATAAGGCATGGTGATCACCGCTGGAAGCGGTTATCACCCAACAAATTGCCTGCGGAAGCCTCCCAGTCTGCGCTTTAGTTTATTTAAAAGAAAGTGAAGACACCTTGGGTGGCAGTTCCCACGAATTTACTTTGCGCTTTGGCGCATGATAACGCACCCACCACGCATAAGACGAAAACTATCCCGCTATCTGCTCAACTGCGGAAGCCTCCCGGTCTGCGCTTTAGTTTATTTAAAAGAAAGTGAAGACACCTTGGGTGGCAGTTCCCACGAATTTACTTCGTGGGAACGAATAATGAAATAAGGTAGGGTGATCACCGCTGGAAGCGGTTATCACCCAACAAATTGGTGCACCCGGCGCGATTCGAACGCACGGCCTTTGCCTTCGGAGGGCAACGCTCTATCCAGCTGAGCTACGGGTGCTTAAAGGCAATAAACCCTATAAAAAAAAACACGAAAACACAATCACCAATAATTTGTTGTTGGCCATGGCTTACCAACGGCGCACATCGGCGCAATAATCTTTGTATTTTTTGCCAAATTTTTTTGCCAGTATTTTTTCCTCGGGGATGATTTGAAAAAAATTGATATAACCCGCAAACAGCACCGGCAATAACAACGAAACCCACGATGAAAAAAACAGGCCAAAACTCATCAGCAATAAAAACAGGCCAAGATACATCGGGTTACGGGTTACGGAAAAAATACCGGTGGTTACCAACTTGCTGGCTTCTTGCGGTTGTTTGGGGTTGACGGTCGTGCCGGCATGGCGGAATGACGAAACACCCGCCAGCATAAAAAACCCACCAAGCACCAACAACAAAAACCCCATGCCATATAACCATACCGGCGGCAAATCAAACGGCACCAGGCCAAACCATTTGCCCAACAGCCAGGCCAGCAATAAAAAAAACAAAGCCACCAACGGCGGGGGAATCAACAATTCAAATTTTTTAATCATCATCATGTTGTGCACCTCCATTGGGATTTTTTATAATTATAATCGATAAACTTAGTCGAAAACAATATAATGCGGGTTATTTTTTCGCGGGTTCGGCACCGGCGGCGGTGGCACTTGCGGCTGGCGCGGCACCGGCGGCTGGCGCGGCACCCGCGGTCGGGGCGGCACCATCGGTCGGGGCAACCACGCCGGAAACGGCTTGTGCTTTTTCAGCGGCGATATCGGCATCAACATCCATGCCACGCGGCACGGCAATCGCGGCGATGGTGAAATCGCGGTCTTTGATAACCGGCTTCACGCCATCGGGCAGTTTAAAATGGCTGATTTTAATCGCTTGGCCCATTTTAAAGCTGGTCAAATCAACCTCGATAAATTTGGGAATAGCATGTGGTTTGCAATAAACCTCAACATCGTTGCGCACCACGGTCAGCACGCCGCCGTTTTTAATACCAACGCAAACATCGGCGTTTGAAAAACGCACCGGCACCATGATGCGGATAATCGAATCCCCCATCACCCGTTGAAAATCAATGTGGGTTGGCAATTCGTTCAGCAGGTTTAATTGAAAATCTTTAACCACGGCCTCTTGCTTTTTGCCATTGATGTCTAGCGTGAACAGGGTCGCCTTGATTTGCCCTCTGTGCAATTGTTTTAAAATTGAACGTGGGTCCAGCGCGACCAATTCGGGTTTGTCTTTACCGCCGTAAAGCACGCCCGGGACCATGCCCCGCGCCCGCACGGCACGCGCGCCGGCCGAGCCAGCTTTTTCGCGTAATGTAATGGTGATGTGGTTTATCGCGGCGTCGTCCGAGATTTTGTTGGTTGCCATGGTGTTTGCTCCTTCTTAAGCATTAAAATTATTTGGCGGATGGGGTAATGTTTTTTGCGGCGCGTTTTTTGCCGCGCCATGTTTTTTTGCGGTGATTTCTTATCAAGCTTTATTTTTTAAGAATAAAACGTGAGACCTCCAGAAGTGTCACAGAAACCACCAAAACCATCAACCCATCGTTATGTTATTTTTTGCATAGCCGAAACGAAGCCGCAATGCAAGCAACATGTTGCAAGTGCCGCGAATCACCTTATAAGATGTTATAAGAAAACCAAAATGCAAAAAACATTAAAAAACCGCACTATTTTTTGCCGCGATAATATCGAAGTTCTGCGTGGCATTGATTCCAACTCTATCGACCTTATTTACCTCGACCCGCCCTTTAATAAAAAACGGCATTTTCATGCGCCGATTGGCGGCCAGGCCGAGGGCGCAAGCTTTAAAGACACATGGTATGAAGAAGATACCAAGGAAGAATGGGTTGGCTTGATAGCCGATGAACAACCAGTGTTGCACGATTTTTTAAATGGCATAGAGAAGGTTGGTGATAAATCAAATAAATATTATTTGGTTTATATGGCCATTCGCTTATTAGAAATAAAAAGAATTTTGAAAGAAACCGGCAGTGTTTATTTGCATTGCGATACCACCATGAGCCATTTTTTGAAATTGTTAATGGATTGTATTTTTGATGATAAAAATTTTAGGAATGAGATTGTTTGGTGTTATACTGGCGGCGGTCGTTCGCAAAAAGATTTTGCCAATAAGCATGATATTATTTTAAGATATTCAAAATCAAACAACTATGTTTTTAATGATGATGATGTAAGAATACCCTACAATTTGGATATAACCAAGAGGACATCACCCAAAGCATGGGGGAGTCATGGTAGTGATAAAATTTACGCGCCGAATGAAAAGGGCAAAATACCTGAGGATTGGTGGGAGATTAGTCCAATAAATTCTCAATCAAAAGAACGAGTCGGTTACCCCACACAAAAACCCACGGCTTTATTGGAGCGAATTATTAAGGCGAGCAGTAACAAGGGAGGCCTTATTCTTGACCCATTTTGCGGTTGCGCCACCACCATGGTGGCGGCCGAAAAATTGGATAGGCAATGGATAGGAATCGATGTTTCATCGAAAGCCTTTGATTTGGTAAAAATCAGATTGAATAAGGAGGTGGCCGATAAGAGCGATTTGTTAAAAAGAGCAAATGAATTAATTTTTCGTGAAGATATTCCCGAACGCACCGACACGATTAAAAACCCAACTAAGAAAGTTGAAATCAAACATATTTTGTATGGTCGGCAAAAGGGGCGTTGTGTGGCCTGTGATATTTTATTTGACTTTCGTCACCTGACGCTTGACCATATTGTGCCAAGAAAAAAAGGCGGTGGCGATGGCCAAGAAAATCTGCAACTACTCTGCGGTTCGTGCAATAGCATGAAATCAGACAATGACATGCCAACCCTGATGAAAAAATTAAGGGCGTTGGATATTGTGAAATAAACCCCTTGTATATTTCTTACGAATCGGTATATTTCTGCTACGAATCATGTATAGTGATAAAATCAAGAACAACAAAATAAAAAATACGAAATACCCAAATGAAATTATCCATTGAAAAAGCCGCTCTGCAAACCGCCCTGTCGCGCGTCGGCAGTGCGATTGATAAAAAGGGCACGATAGCCATTTTAAGCAATATAAAAATGGTCGCCGAAAAATCCGGCCGCGCCATTTTCACCGCCACCGATTTGGATATTCAAATTGTGTCGGGGGTGGCGGCGTCGGTTGCAACCGCTGGTGAAATTACCCTGCCCGGTATCAAATTGCAAGAAATCGTCAGCAAAATGCCAGACGGCGCGGATATTGTCATGACGTTGAAAGACAACGGCATGCTCGATTTGGAAAATGGCAAAACCCGTTACCATATCAAAACCATGGCGGTGTCGGAATTTCCAAAACTGCCCGATGAAAAATCTTACCCTTACGAATTTTCGATGCTGGCCAGCGATTTGCAAAAACTGCTCGACCAAACAAAATTTTCAATATCGCAGGAGGAAACCCGTTATTACCTCAATGGCGTTTACATCCACACGACCGACGACAAGGCCTTAACCACCGTCTCGACCGATGGGCATCGTTTGGCCTTGGCATCAATTGCCGCGCCGAAAGGGGCCGAAAAATTAAAGGGCGTGATTATTCCCAAAAAGGCCGTGATGGAAATCACCCGCCTGCTGGGCGATGTCGATAACAAGGCCGAGGCCGAGGTTGCCCTGTCGATTGCCGACACCAAATTGAAACTCGACCTGGGTGGCACGGTGATTTCGACCAAATTGATTGACGGCAAATTCCCCGATTACCTGCGGGTTATTCCGCAAAAAAATGAAAAACATATCACTATCGACGGTAATATGTTCAAGGCCGCGGTCGACCGCGTTTCGGCCATTTCATCGGATAAGGTTCGCTCGGTTAAGTTAAAAATCACCAACAACAATTTGCAACTGACCGTGTCGTCGCAAGACCATGGCGACGCCGAGGAAGAACTTGGCGTCGATTACAAGGGCGATGAAATAACCCTTAACTTTAATTGCCGTTATTTGTTGGAATTGCTCGACGCCGCCGCCAGCGACAATTTGGTGATGGAGGCGCAGGATAGTTTCACGCCGGTGCTGTTTAAAAATAAAAACGACCCGGCGGTGCTTTACGTGCTGATGCCGCTGAGGATTTAGCTAGCTACAAAACCTCTACCCCAACCTTGATGGTTTGGCCGCTGGTTATTTTTTCTGCTTGGCGCACCTTGCCATTCAAAAGCAAAAAATAATTTTCATCAAGTAAAAATAGCGAGGTTTGCCATGAGCTATCGCCTATCGTTGCCTTTATTTTAAGCGAGCGAAAACCACGCCGCCGGTCTTGATAAACCATAAAAAATTCATCGGATAATTTTTTTGGCAAATTGATATAATGATAAACCCCCTTGCCATGTTGCCCGGCCATGACCTTGTTTGAAAAAAATTTTTGCGTCATCGGCTGGGGTGCTTAGGGCGATTTATTTACCAATACAAAAATTTTTAAAAATAACCCCCAACATGTCGTCGGGTGTGGTGTTGCCCAATAAAATATCCAATGGTTCAATGGCCAATTTTAATTCCTCGGCCGACATTTCAACCCCGGTGGCCAGGTAAGCCAATTCGGCATGCTGGATAGATTTCAACAACGCGCCGCGTTGCCGGTCGTTGGTGATGCCGCGCACCTCGCCGCCGGCCAATTGGTCGAGCGACGATTTCAATTTTTTAAAAAACTTTTCATGGCCAAGCTCGCTCTTGGTGGAAAAGGCAATATCCTCCTTGTTTAAAAAACCGCTTAGTTTTTTCTTCAGGTCGCTATCGTGAATGATGTCGGCCTTGTTCGCCAGCACGATATCGGTTTTTAATTTTTTTATTTTTATTTTTTCCATGTCGCGGCCTTCCAAAAAAATATCTTTCATAAAAATTCTGATGTCGGCAATTTCGGCTAAGTTTTCCGCCTTGGTGATGCCCAATTTTTCAACCTTGCTTTTGGCACGGCGCAGGCCAGCCGTGTCGTAAAACGAAACCTGGTAACCAAACATATCAAGATGCAGTTCGATAACATCGCGCGTTGTGCCGGCGGTGGCGGAAACAATTGCTACCTCGCGCTTCGCCAACATGTTGGCAAGCGATGATTTGCCCACGTTCGGCGCGCCAATAATCGCGATGGTAACACCATCGTGGCGCAATTCGGCGCGGTTGTCATCGGCCAATTTTTTTGCCGCCACTATCCATTCCGCTAACTTTTTTAAATTCTGCTCGGCCAGGTCTTGTGGAATATCCATCTCGTGAAAATCGATGAAGGTTTCAAAAAATGCTTTTAATTCTATCAACCGCGTGCGCATGGTTATCACCCATTCGCTCAACGACCCTTTATCGCCGCGCCATTGCGCCAGGGCGGTGACGCGTTGCGCCTCGGTCTCGGCCATGGCCAGGTCGTTTATGCCCTCGGCCTCGACCAAATTTAATTTGCCATGGCGAAAGGCGCGATAGGAAAATTCCCCGGGTTCGGCAACCCGCAAGCCATCAATTTTTAATAACCTTTTGGTCAGGGCCGATTTAATCGCGCGCGACCCATGGCATTGCAATTCGGCCATGTCTTCGCCGGTGTAAGAATGCGGCGCGGGAAAAAATAACATCAGGGCATTGTCGATAATGCCGCCATCAGCATCGCGCAGGTCGCATAATGTGGCGTGGCGCGGTTTGGGCAATTTGCCGGTTAATGTTTTCAGCGTGGTTTTCACCGCCGGCCCCGATAAACGAAACACCATTATTGCCGCGCGGCCGGCACCGGTGCTGTCGGCAAAAATTGTATCATTCAAACCATGGGCCATGGTTTTTGGTGTAGCAAAGACCGATGGCTATAATCAAGCCAATCAATCCATGCGGCGGCTGGCTTCTGCGCTCAATGGAATTACGGATGGAATCCCCGATGCCATATCCTTGGGCATTTTTCGCGGTTTGATGCGTGTCAATTCCTTGGCGATTTTTCGTTTTGCTAATCTCATATCCAAATCATTTTGCAATCGCAAAAAAAACCCCTCGCTCATGCTAAAATAACGGCATAGTCGCAGGTCGGTGTCGGCGGTCATGCCGCGGCGACCGCGCACAATATCGTTGATGCGGTTGGCCGGCACACCAATGAGCTTCGCCAATTGATTGCCCGATAGGTTTAATGGCTCCATAAATTCATCGAACAACAGCTCGCCAACATGGGGCAATGGAATATATTGGGGCGTGTGTTTTTTCATGATTATTATACGCTATACATACAATATACAGAAAAAAAAGGTGGACGTCAAGCCTTAAAAAAATACTCACCATTTAATGATAATCGATTATTTCCACATCATACAAATGATTATCTTCGCCCCATGAAAAACAAATACGATATTGGTCATTGATGCGGATAGAATAATGCCCTTGTCTATCCCCCGATAATTTTTCCAAACGATTACCGGGTGGATTTTTTAAATCCGTCAACGACCGCGTGTTGTCCATTATCAGCATTTTTTTGAATGCTTTGTTTGCTATATTTTCAGAAAATTTTTTTGAAAATTCACGAGCAAAAACCCTTGCGGTTTCCTTATCTTTAAAAGATTTAATCATAACAAGATTTTTACCTTAACCGCCCGCGTATAACAATAACTATAACTGCTTGCGGGAATCGCCTTATAATGATGGGCGGATGGTGCCGGATGAGGGAATTGAACCCCCGACCAACGGTTTACAAAACCGCTGCTCTACCCCTGAGCTAATCCGGCATTACCTTGCTTCAAGCAAAGTCCATATCAAATTTTCCCACTAAATTCTATAGCGCATATTATTTGATAAAAAAATTTCTCTGAAATTTTTTTATGGCGAAATAGCTTCGGTATCATCGTAAAACAATGCGCAAAAGGGATATGTCGATAGAGCAAAAAATTGCGCCAAAGCCTCCATTGCTTTAGCAAGGGAGGGATAAAAATACGAACACCGCGATAGCGGTGGAGATATTTTTTGGGTGGGTTCGCCAGCAAGATTTCTATAATAAAAAAGTTATAAGAATTTAAAGAAGCCAGCCTTGTTTTCTTCTCCCCCAACTTGGCTTGACAAACAGCTAAAACCGAAATGGCGAAAAGGGCAGGGCGTGGTCGGGCGCGCCGGTTAGTTCTTGAAATTTGCGCAGGGCGAAATGGTCGGTCATGCCGGCGATGTAATCTTTTATCGCCGTTAAGCGCGCGGCGGCGTCGCTGAATTTGGCGCGCCATTCCAAATCATTGTGGAGCGCATCGACCAGGGTGACAATGATTTTTTCCGCCGAACGCCGTTGGTCGTTTAACGCCGGCGCGGTGTAAAGATTATCCCACAAAAATTTTTTGATATTTTTGACCTTGGTCGTCATGCCGGGCGAAAAACCGGCGACCATTTGGTGGTGGTCGATAATCGCCTGCCACGATGGCGATTCCAATTGCGTGATATTGTTTAACGTGTGGTGATAAATATCGGTTACCATCGTGCTGATAAGTTTGCGCGTCAAGGCATTAACAATAATTTTTTCGTCCATATCGCTATTGTTATTTTTTGTGTCGATGTCGTGGGTTACGTCCTGCAACAACGCGCGAAGGGTCGGCTCGCGCTTAATATCATCCAGCGTCAACAACCCGGCGCGAAAACCATCGTCGATGTCGTGTGCGTTATAGGCAATGTCGTCGCAAAAATTGGCCAATTGCCCCTCCAGCCCTGGTTGGCTGGCCAGGGCGCGTGGCCCCAACCATGTTGCCAATACCTGCACCATCGGCGGGGTGGCGGGGGTGATGGTGGTAAATGGTCCATTGTGTTTGGCGATGTTTAGCAACGTCTGGTCGGTCAGGTTGAGGCCTTGGAAATGCGGGTAGCGGCTTTCGGTTACCATCAAACAACGCAGTGCCTGGTCATTATGGTCAAAACCAAAATCGCCGCCGCCAATTTTTTTTAGTGCCTTATGGAGCGCGTCCTCCCCAACATGGCCAAACGGCGGGTGGCCAATATCGTGGGCCAGGGCGATGGCCTCGCTCAAATCCTCGTCCAACCCGAACAACCGCGCCAGGCTACGCGTCAGGGTGGCAACCTCCAAACTATGGGTCAGGCGCGTGCGGTAATGGTCGCCGCGCGGCGCGATAAAAACTTGGGTTTTATGTTTCAGGCGGCGAAAACTAATGGCGTGGATAACGCGGTCGCGGTCCTTTTGAAATGCCGAACGGTGCGTCAAATAAAAATAATTCATTTCATCGCGGTTATCGCGTTGCCGCTTGACCATTGCCATCGGGGTGGCCAGCGGGCTTAGGGTCAGGCGGTAAAATGGGTATTGCTGTTGGTCGGTCATTTTTTGCTAGGTTGCGCTATTTGCCTACATTTTTTAGGCCATATTTTTGGTCTTGGGTAGTGGTAAGAATGGCGCAATTGTTCTATAGCTATTGTTATAAATTGTTGGTCATAAAAAATCAAAAGAAAAGAGGCAGTCGTAACATGACAAACGTAGACGGATTAAAAAACGTGTTAAACAAGGGCAAGGATATTTTACGTGCCGAGGGGCAGGCCCTGCTCAGACTGGCCGATGAATTGCCCGATGATTTTTCCGCCGCGGTGGCGGCCATGGTTAAGGCGGCCGATGGCGGTGGCCGCGTGATTGTTTCGGGGGTTGGTAAATCGGGGCATGTTGGGCGAAAAATATCCTCAACCTTGTCATCGATTGGTTGCCCAAGTTTTTTTATCCACCCGACCGAGGCCAGCCATGGCGATTTGGGCATGATGCAACGCGGCGACCTGTTAATCGCCATTTCCAATTCGGGGGAAACGCCGGAATTATTTAATATCTTACAATTTTGCAAAACCCACCATATTACTATCGTCGCCCTCACGGCCAAATCGGCATCGCACCTTGGCCAATTGGCCGATGTTGTCTTGCCGCTGGGGGCGGAGGCGGAGGCTGGGTTATTGTCCCTGGCCCCGACGACATCGACCATCAAGACAATGGGGCTGGGCGATGCCCTGGCCATGGGTTTTTTGGAATTAAAGGGTTTTTCTGAGGAGCAATTTCGCAACCTGCACCCGGGCGGCGCGCTTGGCGCGTATCTTGGAAAAAAACTTTCGACCGCCGCCGATGTAATGCACCACGGGGGCGATGTGCCGCTGGTCGATGATAATTTGCTGATGAAGGAAGCGATATTGCAAATGGCGCAAAAACGTTTCGGCGTGATTGGCGTGGTGGATAAGGCGCGGCACCTGGTCGGCATTATCACCGATGGCGATTTGCGCCGCGCGCTGGATAAAAACGGCGACAATGGTTTTATGAATCTAAAGGTCGGGGCGGTGATGAACCAAACGCCGTTGGTGTGCCGCGCAACCAGTTTGTTGCCGGCCATTTTGGCGGTGATGAATGACAAGCAATTTCAGGTAATGTTTGTTGTCGCCGCGCAAGATAGCGACCATGGCAAATCCGGCGGTCAACGCCCGCCGGTGTCGCCGCTGGAAAAAAATGACAAGGCGGTTGGTATTATTCACATTCATGATATTTTAAGGGTGTAAGCAATAAGGTCATGTGGCGCGGTTGGAAAGATTTACTCAAAGATTTTTTTGCGGGTTTTAAGCAAACGCGTTTTTGGCAACATAAATTGGCAATGGTGGCGATAGCCGCCGCGATGTTTGTCTTGGTGATTTTTTACACCGGCTTTCGCGCCGCGGTGATGACCATTTTTTCCTATATCCCCAGCACCACCAGCATCGACACCACCAACATTGGCACCGGCGGCATGGCGGTCGAAAATGGCACCTTTAGCGACGAATTTCAAGACGGCCGGGTATTGGAAATAAAAAGCAAATCAAGCCAAAGCGATAGAAACAACAGCGATATTGTTTTTATGCAAAACATCAGTGGTCGGCTGTTGCGCCCGCCGCCAGACCCAAACAACCCGACGAAGCCGGCGGTTGGCATAAACGCCATGACGCCGAGCAATATGTTGACGCCCGATGAGCTGATGAATTTCACCACCAGCACCGGCGTGCTGACGATTAGCAAAAACACCCTGTTGCTGACCAAGGCGGTTGAGGCGAACCTAGCGAATGGGTTAAACATAAAAACCACCAAACTGCTGATGAATTTTAAAAACGGCGGCATGACCGGCGATGAAGCAATCACCGGCGTTGGCCCGCGCGAAACATTTTCCGGCCAGGGGATTATTATCGAAAACCAAGGTAACGATATAACCCTGACCGGTAACAGCACCATGACGATTTTTGCCCGCCCAGCCCTAAACAACCCGAAATAAAATAATGAAAATAAGAAAAAACCTTTTGCTGGCATTCACCATCGGTTGTTATGGCTTGTGGTTACTGGCTAGTCCTTCGTTGGTTGCCCGCGCCATGGCACAGGCGTTGGCGCAGGATAACCCAAGCAACAGCGCAGCAAACAATAGTGGCTACAGCGATGATATCAACCTGTCGGGCAGTGATGGCATAAAATGGAACAGGGCAACCAATAACATCATCGCCCGTGGCAATAGCCAATTGACGCGCCAAGGCTTCATGTTAAAAAGCCAAGGGCAATTGATGGTGATGTTTAAAAAAATACCAGCCACCAATAAAAATCAAATCGACAAAATAACCGCTGTCACCATGGCCGAGCTTATCACCGATAAATTAAACGGCATGGCCGGACAAATCGAGTTGCAATTCATGCCCGACCCAATAAAAATGAATGGCGAGGTTGTCAAAACCATCAGTTTTTTGACCCAGGTGGTGTTGGTGACAAAAAAAAACACCGCTAACAATGCCGCAACCGATAAGGCTGCCACCAATATGATATTATATGCCGACAAGGCGGTTGGTTACCGCAATAAGCAAAGCCAGATAAAAGTCAGCCAGCCGGTGCCGCGCGATATTGCCAAAAACCCCTTCGCCGAGTTGCAGGCAAGCGGCGCGGTAAAAATCAGCGAGCAACAATTTGATGCCAAGGGACAGCGATTCATATGGTTTTTTGACGACGCCATCGGTTGGTTTTACGCGCCAACCGTGGTCGTGACCACGGCGGGCAAGGGGGCGAACAGCGGCAACAACACCATCTATGCCAACCAATTGTTGGAATATAACCAAGCCGCCAATTGGGCGCGGGCGACGCATGGCGTCAAGGTCATTACCAAAAAAAATGAAATTATCACCGGTCAACATGGTTATTATTTTCCGGCCAAACAACAATTTATTGTCTGTGGCCAGGTTATTATCCGCCGCCTGAACGCCAAGGGCAAGGAGGAAACGATAGAGGGGCAATGCGCCAACAGCGATTTTAAAACCGGCATCAGCACTATCGAGGGGAAAAATATTGAAAAGGAAATGTTGGCGATAGTCGGGCAAGATGCGATTTTGGCCAGCCAACCCGCGAAGGATGGCACGGGCGCACCGGCCTTAAAGAAACTTAATAATAATCCGCTTGATAGACGGGGGCGGGTGCGTGCTATTATAGACCTTAATTAATTTTTTTTAAAAACCATGAAACAATACCCAAGCAAATTATTCGGCACCGACGGCATTCGCGGCACCGCCAACGACACGGTTATCACGCCATCGGTTATCACCCGCGTGGCGCAATTGGCTGGGCATTTGGCGCGCGATGGTGCGCTTCATGGTGCGGGTTCTGCAACTGGCCAACAAAGCCAGCGCAAAAACAAAGACGACCTGCACCGCGTGGTGATAGCCAAGGACACGCGTCTTTCGGGTTACATGTTGGAACCGGCCCTGACCGCGGGTTTTGTCTCGGTCGGCATGGACGTGCTGTTGGTCGGCCCGATTCCGACCCCGGGGCTTGCCATGTTGACGCAATCGATGCGCGCCGATTTGGGGGTTATGATTTCGGCCTCGCACAATCTTTACCAAGACAATGGGATTAAATTATTCGGGCCCGATGGTTATAAAATTTCGGAGGCGATGGAGCGGCGCATCGAAGAATTGATGAACAGCGATATTAACACCAACGTGCCATCGTCGAAATTGGGTCGCGCCATGCGCATCGACGACGCCATGGGGCGTTACATCGAATTTGTTAAAAATAGTTTCCCCAAGGATAAAAGCTTGGAAGGTTTAAAAATCGTTATCGATTGTGCCCATGGTGCGGCCTATAAAATTGCCCCGACCGTGCTTCGCGAATTGGGGGCGGTGGTTATCCCCCTTGCGGTCCAACCCAACGGGTTGAACATTAACGACGATTGCGGCAGTTTGCACCCGGCGCGGTTGATTGCCGCGGTTAAGCAGAACAAGGCCGATTTGGGCATCGCGCTGGATGGCGACGCCGACCGGTTGTTGATGATTGACGAACAGGGCGCGGAATTAAACGGCGATAAAATTTTGGCGATAATCGCCCACCATTGGCAAACCACCGGCAAATTGACCGGCGGGGTGGTGGGCACGGTGATGAGCAACCTAGGGCTGGAGGAATATATTTCCTCCCTCGGGGTGGATTTTGCACGGGTCGCGGTGGGCGATAAAAACATCATCCAAAAAATTCGCGGCCATGATAATAATGGAAACGGCAATGATAATGATGCGGGCGATTTCGTCATTGGCGCCGAACCATCGGGGCATATTGTCATGAAAAATTACGGCACAACCGGTGATGGGTTGATGGCCGCGTTGCAGGTTTTATACGCCATGATAGACGACGAAAAACCATTGTCAGAGCTTCAGCATCTATACCGCAGTGTCGCCGAAAAAACGATTAATTTTAGATTAAAGCCCGAGGTCGACGGCCAACGTTTGATGGCCGGCGATGATATAAAACCCTTGATGGCCGAGGTGCAAAATTCCATCGAAAAAATTCGCGGCCTGTTTTTATTGCGCCCATCGGGCACGGAAAAATCTATCTTGCGCTTGACGGTGCAACTTCACGACGGGGCAAAAATTAATGAGGTCGTAACAAAAATGCAAACCGGCCTCGCCCCCTACCTTGTCACATGATACATATTATCATCTTGGGTGCCGGTGGCCGCATGGGCCAGTTGCTGGTGGCGGCGGCGCAGGATAAAAACATCGTCGGCGATGCCGCAACCTTAACCGCCGCGGTGGTGCGCCGTGGCAGTGATTTGGCGGGCAAAGCAATCGCACAAAAAAATGCCAATAAGATAATTTTTACCGATGATGCGGCGGACGCCATCACTAATGCCGCCGCAAATAATAACAAAAAATTATTGGTGATTGATTTTTCGACCCCATCGGCCGTGGTGCAACATGCGCAATTGGCGGCACAACATGGCGCGGGTTATTTATGCGGCGTTACCGGATTGGGGGAGGCGGCGGTGGCGGCGATAAAAACCCTGTCGGCAAAAACCCCCACCATGTTGTCGGCCAACACCAGCCTTGGTGTTGCGGGGCTGGCGCGCATCGCCGGCCTGGCGGCTGGTTTTTTTACCAATTACCGCCTTACCATAAGCGAGACGCATCACGTTCATAAAAAGGATAAACCATCTGGCACCGCGCTAATGCTTGGCCGTGTTATGGAACAACATAACCCGACGATAAAAATAAATTATGAATCAAAACGCGAGGGCGAGGTCATCGGCGACCACAGCATTGTTTTTGACGGCGAGGATGATGTCATCACCCTAAGCCACCATGCCAAGGACCGCAAGATGTTCGCGGTTGGCGCGGTGCGGGCCGGCCTGTGGCTGTGCCAACAAGCCCCCGGTTTTTACACCATCGACGATTTTTTAAAAAAATAAATTATTTGGCGCAATTTTTTTTTTGCGTCAGGGCAAAAAAAAGCCCCCTCGAAGATAACTATCTTGAGAGGGCTAAAACAGATGATCCCATTTAAACAATTAAATCATTGTTATTTTATGTTATTTATTAAAACTGGTTTTTAAAATCAACTTTAATAAATCGTCTTGTTATGCTGGCAAACGTTTTTGCCACAAGAACATGATGCCTAAGTATTTCATGATTACCTGCCTTTCTGCTTTTATACTTTATCAACGGTGCTTGATACAACTTAACGCCTCTCCTCGCTTTTCAAATCTATTGGCCTAACCAATATCTTCGAAAAGCGCGTTTACCCTCTTTATCTTTAGGTAAAGAGGCTATTTGCTTTCACGAACCCTAATAACTTAGCTTACCCCTCATATAGTCTATTTTTTTATAAAAGTCAATAGGCTGAGGCGATATAACGCGGTTTAAGGTGGTTTATGGCGGTGGGATTAGCGATAAAACGCGCTAAAAAGCGGCAAAAAGGTGAGGGGATAATACAATGATGGGTATATATGCTTGCCAATAATTATTTGCAAAACCCATGATAGCATGTTATAAGGTCAGTGTTTCCCGCCCTAAACATTTTCCACCTTACCTTTATTTTTACGCCCCGTTTCATTTAATCTCATGTCATTATTAAAACGCAAAGCAGGAAAACTGCAAGCAACGGCAAAATTAAATCACACCACCAGTTATCGATTGGGGTTTTTGCGCGGCGTTGCGGTTAGCTTATCTATTTTATTGGTGCTGATTTTAACCCCGGTGGTGGCGCTGTTGGCATTTAAACCCGCGCCATCGGTTGCGCAACAAGCATCTGATAACACGGGCAAGGGCGACAACGGTCAATTTTACGACATGGTGTCGGTGTTTAGCGAGGTTTTTAATCGCGTCCGTTCTGATTATGTCGAACAAATCTCGGCAACCGACTTGGTGGAAAAGGCGATTGACGGCATGTTGGCGCGGCTTGATCCCTATTCGGCCTATTTTAATGAACGAGATTTCAAAGCCTTTAACGAACAAAGCAGTGGCCAATTTGGCGGCTTGGGGATGGAGGTCGCCGCCGACCCCTCTGGCTATGTTAAAATTGTCGCGCCGATAGACGACACGCCGGCCGCCCGCGCCGGCCTGAAATCGGGTGATTTCATTATGAAGGTCGATGGCAAACCGGTACAGGGCAAAAACATAGACGAGGTGGTGCGCCAAATGCGCGGCGCGCCCGGCACAACGGTCAATGTTACCTTTATTCGCCAGGGCTTGCCCGAACCCTTTACCCTGTCGCTGAAGCGCGAAAAAATTGTTGTCCAATCGGTTAAGGGCGAATTGAAACCCGGCGGCTTGGGTTATGTCCGCATGACAGGCTTCACCGAACAAACCGCGCCGGGCGTGACAAAAATTTTTAACGACCTCAAGGCAAAAAATGGCGGCGTCATGCCAAAGGGTTTTGTCCTTGACCTGCGCAACAACCCGGGCGGCTTGCTCGACCAGGCGATTACCCTCAGCGATGATTTCTTAAACCAGGGCGAAATTGTTTCCATCCGTGGCCGCGACAAAAGCAGTGAACGCCGTTTCCTTGCCACCCCGGGCGATATTTCTGGCGGCGCGCAATTGGTGGTGTTGGTGAATGGCGGGTCGGCTTCGGCCTCCGAAATTTTTGCCGGCGCGATGCAAGACCAAAAACGCGCCGTTGTCATGGGGACAACCAGTTTTGGCAAGGGGTTGGTGCAATCGGTGTATCCATTATCGAAATCTGGCACCGCGATGAAATTGACCACGCAAAAATATTACACGCCGTCCGGTAAATCGATTCAGGGGGTTGGTATCAAACCAGATATCGATGTTAAGGAACCGGTCGAATTGGTAAACCCGGCCGACCAAAAACCTGGCGACCTGCCGAAAAAAGACCCGCAACTTGATGCCGCCTTGGCAAAGTTAAAAAACCTCGTCAAGAGCGCGGGCAAATAATTTTCTGCTTCAGAAATCTTTGCAGGAAATTTCTTAATGTTGAGGGTGGGTTGGGGCAATCACCTTATTATCAAATATCATCGCCAAATTATTTTATAATCGAATCTGTTATATGGATGCCCAACAATGCTTGACAACAACACCCTCCCGCATGACGTCGCCGATAAAAATGGCAACCCTCAACATGATGGTCAGGCTTATCGGCTTGGGGTTGGCATCATGTTGTTTAATCGCGATGGCTTGATATTCGCCGGTGAACGTAAAAACGTCGCCAAGGCCTGGCAAATGCCGCAGGGCGGTATCGACGATGGTGAAACCCCCGACGCGGCGATGCGTCGCGAATTGCATGAAGAAACCGGCATCGCCGCGCCTCAGGTAAAAATTATTTCGCAGAGCAAGGATTGGCTGGTTTATGATTTGCCGCCCGCCGTTCGCCAAGAATTGTGGAATGGTAAATACGCCGGTCAAAAACAACGCTGGTATCTGTGCCAATTTATTGGCGAGGATTCGCAGGTTAATTTGCAAGCCCACAACCCGCCGGAATTTCTTACCTGGCGGTGGTGTCGGCCCGATGAATTGTTGCGGTCGATTGTCGATTTTAAGCAACAACTTTATCAAAATCTTTTAACCGAATTTTTGCCGCAAATAAAAAATATAATTGGCTAGGGGGTTTTTATGTTGGTCGCCACGTGGAATGTCAATTCGATTCGCTTGCGGATTCCGCAGCTCAAGAATTTTTTAAAAAGCCACCAGCCAGATTTCATCGCCCTGCAAGAAACCAAGGTGCAGGACCACGAATTCCCGATGGCCGATTTGCAAGCCCTGGGTTACCCCTATATTTTATTCAAGGGACAAAAAAGTTACAATGGCGTGGCGTTGTTGTCAAAATACCCGATGACGCCCGGGCCGACCGCCAATTTTGGCGGCATGGGCGATTCGCGCCATATCAGTTGCATGTTGCCAAATGGCGGCGTGCTTCATAATTTTTACGTGCCGGCCGGTGGCGACGTGCCCGACTTAATGCAAAATAAAAAATACGCCCACAAAATAAATTTTCTGCAAGATATGAAAAAAATCTTGACCGATGTTCATGCCCCCGACCAACCGATTATCGTCGTCGGCGATATCAACATTGCGCCACGCGAAAACGATGTTTGGAGTCATAAGCCGATGCTGAAAGTTGTTTGCCACACGCCGCTGGAAACCGAAAACCTCGGCGCGGTGATGGGCGCGCTTGGCGTGTTCGATTGCGCGCGGCATTTTGTGCCCGATGATAAAAAACTTTATAGCTGGTGGAGCTATCGCAACCATGAGATTAGCGAGGCCTCGCGCGGCCTGCGGCTTGACCATATTTGGTTGCGCGAACGGCATAGGGATAGATTGAAAAGCTGTGTGCATCTTGCTAAGCAACGATTGGAAGACAAACCATCCGACCATGTGGTGGTGATGGCGGAATTCGATTGGTAAAAAATAATTATTAAAAAAATTTGCGAAATAAAAAAAAAATGAAAAACCCCAGCAACCCAAAAAAATACATGGTGATGGCCATGACCTTGCCGATGGTCGCAGAACCGGTCGACGCCGATAACCCACACCCGCCGCTGACCAGTCAATTGTTATTTGGCGAAATGGTGAGTATTTTGGCGGAGGATAAAGGTTGGGCCAAGGTCGCCGGCGTTGATGGTTACGAAGGTTACGTGTTGCGCCAAGCCCTGACCGACCACGAACAATGGTTGCGCGGCGATGAATATATTCTGGCGCGCAACATGGCGACCATTTATTTTGATGCCGATATTAAATCGACGCCGTTGCAAATGTTGTTTTACCCGGCGCGGGTGCGGGTGGTGGCGAAAAAAGAAAAAGACAAAAGAAATTTTGTGGAATTGGCAAGCGGCGGTTACGTGCTGGCCAATCATTTACGGCCGGTTAATGACAAGCAATCTGCATTGGCGGTGGCGCGGATGATGCTGGGCGCGCCATACCTGTGGGGTGGGCGCAGTTTTGCCGGCACCGATTGTTCGGGGTTGACGCAAATGGCTTACGCCTCGGCCGGCATTGCCCTGCCGCGCGACAGCGGGTTGCAATTTGATTTTTTAAAAACGCCCATCGACGAAAAAAATCGCCAAGCCGGTGATTTGGTTTTTTGGGCCGGCCATGTCGCCATGATGTTGGACAATGACAGCATTATCCATTCATCGGCCAACCCAAATGACATGATGGTAACCATCGACAATTACACCGAAACCCGCGCGCGTCTTGAAAAAGACGGCACGGCATTTCGCGGCATCAAACGGGCTTAACGATTTTCTTTGGCTATTTTATCAAGGTAAGGGGCAAGAACATTTTCTGCAAGAAATTGGCTACCAGCCTGTGAAAGATGATGCCAATCTGAATATAGAAGAATACCCTGCGGAGAGAAAGCACTGCAAATTCTTTCTGGGCAAAAAGCGGGTGTAGGGTCAATAATTGTTACATTGTTACTCTTCTCGATTGATGAAATGGCGGCAAAATTATGGTCTGCCAAAAAACTACAATCAACCATTGAGCTTTTATTATAAGGCGGTCGTGAAGTGATACAATTTCTAGGATCGTTGCGCAGAGTAGGATAATGCGCAATTAGGTAAACCTTTTTATTGTCTTGGATTAGATGTTTAATTAACAATCGAGGGGAAGGGTCGCGGTCGACGTCATGGTCAAAAAAAGGATAATCAGTAATAAAGATATTTTTAATATCTTTCTTGTTATGCAATATATCTAATATTTTTTTCATTGACGAATCACAGATATTTTTTTCATTGCTAGTCAATGATGGTCTATAAGGAGGCAAGATACCCTGAACGCATGTATTATTGCTTCCTTTAATATAGATGTCATTAGTTATAAAAAAAGTATTAATATTTTTTTTGGCTAAGTAATTTGCCACCCCATCATACGTAGCAAAAGCATGAGAATGACCTAATAAAGCCACAGTGGTCTTGCTATGCATGTTGTTAAATTTACAATAATAGCTATTGCCATTGTTTGCATTAACGTTGTTATAAAATTTTATTCCAACATAGTCCAAACATGCTTGGTCCACCCTGCGGTTATCGTCGCTAAAAAAATAGTGTAATTGATAGAGGTTGCCACTATTTTTAGTTATTGCTGGTGTAAATTTATATAAAATGATGGAGGCTATAGATATTACGGCCATTATAATGGCAAGCATCATGGTTTTTGACTTTTGACTTTTGCCTGACCTTATTTTTTTCTCGATATATTGATAGGTTATATAAGATAATAAAAATGCGACGACTATAGCCGCAATTTTATATAACAATGTCATAATATTATTTAGAAGGTAGATACTTTCTGTCGGAAAAATATGTAATAGGTACAGCATGGTCGTGCTATACTTTAAATCAAAGTTACTAGTTAAGATGGTCATATAAGACAAGATAGGCCAATGCCAAAGGTAAAGCGGGTAGCTGATAAGACCGATGGAGGTAAAGAATTTGTGACTCAATATCTTATTGGCGGCACCACGACCAGCAATAAGCATTGCGCCACCCAAAACGGGAAGCACCGCACTGATGCCCGGGTGCCCCCCCCCCCCCCGAACTAACCCATGTGGTAACGCGCTTACTAGGATAATAGTAATACCAGCCAAGGACATGATATTAGCGATAAAATCATTGTTAATAAGGTGCTTATTTTTTTTCTGTAGGGATAAATAAGATAAAATAGCACCCGTTAGAATTTCCCAAAATCTTGTGAGCGGTGAGTAGAAATCTGCGGTGAGATTATGTTTGTATTCCCATATATTAAATCCAAAGGAGGCAATCCAAAGAATTACGAGCGCTACCAATAAATCAACCTTTCTTTTGTATAACAAAAACAATAGGCAAGGAAAAATAATATAAAATTGTTCTTCAATGGCAAGACTCCATAAATGGAGCAATGGTTTGGTATTGGCGGAATTATCAAAATAACCGACTTCATTCCAGAAAAAGAAATTTGATATAAAAGCTGTGCCGCCGAAAGCATGCTTTGCCAGCTGTTTGTATTCATAGGGAAATAAATAAAAATAGCCAAAAACCAGCACCGCGATTAAAACAATAATCAGCGCAGGAAATATCCTCCTTACGCGACGGCTGTAAAATTCAACAAAGCTGAAATTATTATTGTTCAATCCTTGCAGAATAATGCCAGTGATTAAAAAACCAGATATAACGAAAAAAACATCAACCCCGATAAAACCATTTCTGATGATATAGGGAAATGCGTGAAAGCCAACAACCAACAACACCGCAATGGCGCGCAAGCCATCAATGTCTGCGCGGTATGCGGTCTTATTGCTCATAAAACGAGCATTAAAACAAAGCTAATTAGCTTTCAACATGTTTTCCATCTCTTATATTGATTAAAAATTTATCGCTACATAACATCAAAAATTAACCACGGTTATTTGCCGGTGTCGGGTTGGTTGGCCGCGCTGATAAAATCCAATGGCAATGATTTTTTACCACGTCCCTTACCGCCGGCTTTTTTATCGGTCGTCTTACCCTTGCCCTTGCTGTAATTGATGATATATGGCTCCAAACTTTTTGGCGGCAAATCGACGAATTCCAAATCGACTTTGTAAATATCTTCGATTTCGTTTAACTTGTCGCGTTTGGTGGCGCGCAAATCTTTTGCCAATTCCGATGGCACCTCGGCGACAATTTTGCCCGCGCCTTTTTCTTGCACCAAATTAAATACCTCGCGCAGGAACTGCAGGCTGTAATATTCGGGGCGGAATGTTTTTCCCGTGCCATGGCAATGGGGGCAATCCTGCATCACGGTTTCGGTGATGCTGGGGCGCAAACGTTGGCGTGTCATTTCCAACATGCCAAACATGCCGATACGGCCGATTTGCACGCGGGCGCGGTCTTGGCGCAATTGGTCGCGGAAAAATTTTTCCACTTGATAGATATTGCGGTTGTTTTCCATGTCGATAAAATCGATAACGATTTGCCCCGACAGGTCGCGCAGGCGCAGTTGACGCGCGACCTCGGCCGCGGCCTCCATGTTGGTGCGCAGGGCGGTTTCCTCGATATTGCGTTCGCGAATCGCCTTGCCAGAGTTCACATCGATCGCCACCAAGGCCTCGGTTTGGTTTATCACCAACATCCCACCCGACCGCAATGGCACATATGGTTCGTAAATACTTTGGATTTCATATTCGATGTCGGCGAAATTAAACAAGCTTTTATTTTTATGGTCGCGCGCCAAGTATTTTTTTAACTTGTCGGTTTCCTCGGGGGCAATCGCCTTCATGGTTTCCATCGCCACGTCGAACGCCTCCGCGCCCTCTATCCAAATTTCATCGATATTGCTGTTGTTATAATTGCGGATGGCTTTTTTGACCAGCGACCCTTCGTCATAAATCAACAATGGAGCCTCGGATGAGACGGTCAATTCGCGAATCTGGTCCCAAAGCTTCAGCACGTAATCGTAATCGGCTTTGATTTCATCTTCGTTGCGGTCGGCACCGGCGGTGCGAATGATAAGCCCCATGCCCTGCGGCACGCTGAGAGAGCGCATCACGTTGCGCAAATGGTCGCGCTCGGCGAGGCTGATTTTGCGCGAAATGCCGCCGCCCTTGGTGGCGTTTGGCATGACAACGCAATAACGCCCGGCCAACGAAAGGTAAGAGGTCATGGCCGCGCCCTTTTGGCCGCGTTCGTCCTTCACCACTTGGACCAAAATCACTTGGCCTTTTTTAATGACCTCCTGAATTTTATAGCGACGGCGTTTGACAAAACGCGACATGCGCGAGCGGTCGATATCGCCGCCATCGATGTCATTATCATTATCATTATAGGGATTGCCATCTTCGTCCAATGGTTCGTCACCATCGACATCATTGATGTCAGGTGAGTTATCGCCAGCTTGGTAATCGTCATCATTATCACGACCCGCTTGGTCGGGCGCGGTGCCTTGATTATTATTGTCATCATTGCGATTCATTTGGCGGTCATCACCCTGGCGCGCGTCTTGCGATTCGGCGTCGGCCGCATTGGCGTCGTATGGCGCGTCGTTCGTATCGATTGGCGGCAGGTTGTTTAAATCATCGATAACATCCGATTCATAACGCGGCGCGCGGTAACCAGCGGCGTTTTCTTGCCGCGATTCTTGGCGCGATTCTTGGCGCGATTCTTGGCGCGATTCTTGGCGATTGCCCGAACGATTGTCATTTCGATTGTCGGCGCGACGCGATGATTGACGACGCGGCGCGTCGCCGCGGTCATCGTTAGCTTGGTTGTTATCACGTTGGTCGCCATCTTGGCCTTGGTTGTCCTGGTCGTCGCCGGCGTTGTAATTGTCGTTGTTATCAAATTGTTGTTCGTCGTCGCGGCGATAACCACGGCGGCCACGGTAACCATCGCGGTTATCGCGTGGTTGGCGTTCGCGGGTTTGTTCTTGATACAAATCCTCCATCAGGGCTTTTTTATCGGCCGCCGGAATGCGGTAATAATCGGGGTGAATTTCGGTCAAGGATAAAAACCCATGGCGTTCGCGCCCGTAATCAACGAAGCAAGCCTGAAGCGAGGGTTCGACCCGCGTCACCTTGGCAAGGTAGATATTGCCCTTTAACGTTTTGTTGTTTGATATTTCTTGGTCGTAGTTTTGTAACTGGCTACCTTCCACGATGGCAAGTCGGGTTTGCTCGGGGTAGGCGGCGTCGATAAGAATTTTGTTGGTTGGTTTGTTCATGTTTTTTCTCCATTGAATAATAATGACGGGACGCAGTCAAATTCAATTGGCCGGCCATCGTCAGTTTGTCTGTCCTATAGTTTTTATTGGTCAATAAATTGATCAAAAGTTGACCCAGCCCAATAAACCGGCTGGCGTTATCAATAACAAAACCCATCAATGTCGCGCGCGCATGACGCCCGGCCGCAATACCCAAGGTCGGGTATGCAACGGCAACCGTTGACGCTGAATTATTAATGGTGTTGTTCACGATAAAAATTATTTTTTGTAAAGTTTTGTTATTGATAAATGGTAATATAATTCGCTTGCTTCCGTTTTTTTCTTACGCCTTTGCATCAAAACCGGTTTTTGTAACCCTTGCCGCTGTTGTTTGGGCGTTGGGTTATTTTGCCTTAATTTTGGTGGGCGTTATAAAATAAAATCTCCGTTTCGTTGTTTATATTGTTGTTTGCATTTTAGGGGTTGTTTTTTTTATAAGTTCTGTTGAAAAATTCACCATCAAACTTAAAAAATTTGTATAAAATCTCTAAAATAAGATGAAACTATCGTAACCCATACCAAAGCGATTGTCAAGTGGCTTGTTACGGGGCGGCTTGTTGGTGACGGGTTTTGGCCTTTTGATTAACAAGCCCTATAGGTTTTTTTTACGAAAAGAATCGAAAAAGAGTGATTGACAGAAACCCGAAAAATAGGATAGGGCGAGCTAGGGAACAGAATAAAGGACAAATACGTATAAATTAATCAAATAAACCTGGGGAGGAAAAAGACATGGCTGGCGACGAATTAGACCTGAATACACTGGACGATAAAGAATTAACCGAGCAAATGTGGGATGACCTTTACGATGGTCTGGCCGATGAAATTGTTGACGGCACCAATATCTTGCTGAAACGCGGTTGGGCACCATATGATGTGCTGACCAAGGCATTGGTCGAGGGGATGCGAATCGTCGGGGTTGATTTCCGCGATGGCATTTTGTTCGTGCCCGAGGTCTTGATGTCGGCCAATTCGATGAAGGCCGGGATGAATATCCTGCGCCCATTGTTGGCCGCCACTGGCGCGCCAAAACAGGGCAAGATGGTGATTGGCACCGTCAAGGGTGATATTCACGATATTGGCAAGAACCTGGTTGGCATGATGATGGAAGGCGCCGGTTTTGACGTGGTCGATATTGGTATCAACAACCCGGTTGAAAATTATTTGGAGGCCCTGGAGAAAAACGACGCTGATATTCTTGGCATGTCGGCCCTGCTTACCACGACCATGCCATACATGAAGGTGGTGGTCGATACCCTGAAAGAAAAAGGTCTGCGCGATAAATATGTCGTGTTGGTGGGTGGTGCGCCGTTGAACGAAGAATTTGCAAAATCGGTTGGGGCAGACGCCTATTGCCGCGACGCCGCGGTGGCGGTTGAAACCGCCAAGGAATGGATGGCGCGACGCCATAATCAAAAATAAGCTTGAGGGTGAGGGTTTATGCCAAAGATAACGGTTTCCACGATGGTGGCCGGGACAATAGAAAAAGTTTGGCAAGCCTACATCACGCCGGACGACATTACTCAGTGGAATGCGGCAAGCCAGGATTGGCATTGCCCGCGTGCCGAGGTTGATTTAAAGGTCGGCGGCAAGTTTTCGTCGCGTATGGAAAGCAAAGATGACAGCTCGCAGGGTTTTGATTTTGCTGGCACCTACACCAAGGTTGTTCCGCAACAGATGATTCAATATGAATTTGGCGGTCGCTATGCCGATGTTACCTTTGAACCAAAGGGAAGCGAGGTGCTGGTGACGGTTTCCTTTGACCCCGAAACCATTCATAGCCATGAGATGCAACGCGGCGGGTGGCAGGCGATTTTGGATAATTTTAAAAACCACGTATCTAAAAAATAAAAGATAGTGATGTTGTTATTATGGTTTTATTGACTTAATTGCCATAAAATGTTATAGATGATGACATCAGTGAGCAATTATTGATAAGTCCCTTTAGTGGGTTTTGCCCCTGCCGATAATATCGGCAGGGGTTATTTTTTTGATTGTTTCACTATGGGTAAACTTCCTGTATTATTTTGCAAAGAACGTCATATTTTAATGTGTGATTTCAATGCCGTGTCATCTATAAGCAATAGTAGTATAAAAATTAATTCTCTTGAGTCGCAATTTCAGTCTTTTATACACCCTGAAATTTGGAAAGACAGACCAGTCATTATTTTATTCGCCCATGCGAGAATGAGTGCAGCGGTTGTTATTCCCTTAACTTCTAAAATTCCTCAGATAGACACAGATAAATTTATTCATATTCCAAAATATAATTTATGCGGCTTGCTTAACAAAAAAGAAAGCTGGGCATTATGCGATATGCCGATGACGGTTAGCTTTTCTAGATTAACGCAAGTTTATAGTGGCGATAAAAAGATGCCATTGGTTAATCTGCATAGCACGGATGCAAAATTGGAGATGATTTACTTTAATCAAATAAAAGAAAAAATAAAAAATATTTTTTCTCTATAGACTTATTATAAAATTAAAGTCCAAACAGGCAAGGTCAAAGATAGCAATCGTCATTTATTCTTGCCGCCACTAATAAAATAACGCGCCGTTAAAAAACATATTGCAGGCCGATATCAAACGCGCCATACCAA
>JASGCL010000012.1:11451-41195 GCA_030054115.1 Hydrotalea sp. | reverse complement strand
AATTGCGCGACGCGGTTATTATCGGCGAAAGCCCATATGACCCGGAAAATACTGCGCTACGCGCTTAATGGCGCGCGCGGGCATCTATCGCAAGCAAATCATCTATAATCAAAAATTAAGCCCCAAGCCCGCGCCGGCGAAAATGGCTAAAGAATCTGAATCATGCTCTATGTTACTGACCATGCTGTTGCCGGCGTTTTTAATCGCAACGGCGTAAATACAACGCAGGTTAATATCAGCATGAAACAAACCATTGTCATAATCCAATGCGATTTGCGGCACGACGGCAAAACCGATGCTTTGGCTGGGCAGGGCATTGTCGCCATTACCCGCGTCGTTGCTTACGCTGGCCGTGGCGAATGTCGCCCCCGCGTTGACCAGGCTTTGCATCTGGGTGGGGGTTAGTGCGGCGGCGGTGTAAACATCGAACGGAATCGTTACCAGGGCACTGTTGGCAATGGATTGTGCCAGGGCAAGGAATTGTGGGTCAGGGTTGGCAATTGTGGCATAGCCCGCAATATAGGCGTTGGCAAATTGCTTACCCGTGGCGATCGATTCCAATGGCTTGCCCTTTATTTTATTCAACCCGTCGACAGTTTTTACCATATCCCGCCATACGCCAAAATCGATTATACCCTTGGTATAAGTAATAGCGCCAGATAAAAACAATTGAGCGATTTCGGAATTTAATGTGCTGGTGTTAACCTTGGTTTGCGCACCCGGCACGTTGCAGGTCGCCCCGCCGTCGCTATCGTTATCAAGATAATAAGAACAATCTTGCCCCACCACCGAATAAAAGGCATTGCCGGCGACCCGCGCGCCACCGCGTGCCCCCGATTGCGCGTTGCCGGCCGCCGTCGCGGTGTAACTGCGTTTTGCAATATTAACCCCCGCCCCCACCCCGATGCGCAACCCCCAAAGGCCAACATCGTCCAGGTCGAATCGGTAGCTGGGGGTTAGGGTGATGATGTTATCCCCCTCGGCATAATCGTAACCGCCGCTATTGCCGGCGCGGTTGAGCGATAGGTAATCGGTCGCGAAGCCAAAGCCACCGCTGTTGGTGTAGCCGATGCTGGCGCCATAGCCGAAGGAATTTTTGAGGCTGGCGGGTTTTCCGCCAAAATGATAAACATAACCCGCGTTGGCCGTGATGATGATTTTGCCATCGATGGCATCGGCCAATATATTTATATTTGTATTTTTTTCAGCGACGGTGGACGTGCCGCTAGTTGCTATTTCTGCCCTAACATTGTGGGCAAAACCCCCAATGAATATTACAACCAAGGTCACAATGAATTTTGTAACGAACGACTTGCTTAAAGCAGTGACGTTTTTATTCTTCATTGTTAAATATATCTTTCTATCTTACTTTCTCCTATATCTAGAAAAAATAAACAATTGCAATCGCATTGTCAACCAATGTTTTGAAATATTCATTTTTTTGATATTAGTCAGCACCATTATTACATCAAGTAATTAATGTGGCGTGCCCCCTACAATGTCCCTACAATGCATAAGCCATGGATTATTAAATGGCTTCTAAAAATTTAAGCCAACACCCACACCGGCAAAAATTGCCAAGGAGCCGGAATTGGCGATGAGATTATAACCAAAAACATTGCCGCCATTTTTTGCCGCGATGGCATAAACATAACGCAGGTTAATATCGGCATGGATTAAGCCATCGTCGTAATCCAACGCGATTTGCGGCACGACGACAAAACCAAGCTGGTGATTATCGGTGGGGGCAAGGGCGGTTGACGACGGCGCCGGATCCGTCAATGCGGCTGGCGTCGGCGTCGGTGTCGGCGTCGGTGTCGGCGTCGGTGTCGGTGTTGGTGTTGGTGTTGGTGTTGGTGTTGGTGTTGGTGTTGGCGTTGGTGTCGGCGTTGGTGTCGGTGTCGGTGCGGGTGTCGGCGTCGGTGTCGGCGTCGGTGTCGGTGTTGGTGTTGGTGTTGGTGCGGGGTTTTGTGCCGCTGATGTTAGTGTGCCCGATGAAGAGGACGAACAGATGCCGTTGGCATAGGTAAAATTGGGGCCATAGGCTCGGCATTCTGCGATGCCGGCCAAGCTGTTGATAACGCCCTGCGAAATTGCGCCGGCCCCCGAACTGGTCGTAATGGTTACGCCGTGCATGGTGGCGGTGCTGTTGGCGGCAACCGCCTGTAACTCGGCGCGGGTAAAGCCCCGGTTGTATAAAAACATGGCTATGTCCTCATCGGTCGTGTTGAAATTTGGCAATGGCCCGCCGTGAATGAAACAACGGTTGGCAAGGCTGGCCGAGGTGGTGGCCGAATCAGATACCCCGCTGAAGGGCGTGGTGTTGGTCGCGCCGCAAATGGTTAATGGTAATGTATAACCATTTTGCTGTTGATATGTCGCGCCGCCGGCGACCCGCGCGCCACCACGTGCCCCCGCTTGCGCGTTGCCGGCCATCGTCGCGGCGTAACTGCGTTTTGCAATATTAACCCCCGCCCCCACCCCGATGCGCAACCCCCAAAGGCCAACATCGTCCAGGTCGAATCGGTAGCTGGGGGTTAGGGTGATGATGTTATCCCCCTCGGCATAATCGTAACCGCCGCTATTGCCGGCGCGGTTGAGCGATAGGTAATCGGTCGCGAAGCCAAAGCCACCGCTGTTGGTGTAGCCGATGCTGGCGCCATAGCCGAAGGAATTTTTGAGGCTGGCGGGTTTTCCGCCAAAATGATAAACATAACCCGCGTTGGCCGTGATGATGATTTTGCCATCGATGGCATCGGCCAGTAAGTTTTTATTTATATTCGTATTTTTTTCAACGGCGGCAGTTGCGTCCCCGTTTGTAATATCGATTGTCTGCGCCTTAACATTATATGCGAAAATCGCAATGCCTATCCCAACGAACGCTCCCCGTAACAATGTTAAAGCAATGCTGTATTTTTTATTCATTGCTATTGCCCCCTCTCCTATTAACATTGTCCGCCAAAGCCAAAAAAATAGCAACAACCAGCGGTTGTTTTTTGCGATAAAATAGGGGGGGTATCTTTTTTTAACTTTAAAATAATGTTTAACTATTTATGAAAGTTAAAAACAATAAAATACTAGCGCAGTGGTTTTTAGCCGATGATGGGCAGGTGAATAGTCGTCTTTCGCATTATTATTACTTCTTTAGGATTATGTTAGGTTTATATTTTAGGTTTTGAATATAATATAGTTTTATATTTATTGTCAGGTTTTTATTTTTTGGCTTGGTTTTTTTATCGTAAGCAAAAAAGTTTTATATTTTATGAAACGATTTTAGAAATGATTAACAAACGACAGACAAAGAAAATAACGTAAAATGAAATAAAATAGAAATGGGCATGCAAGCGGCGTGGATGCCAGCGTGCACCAAGCATGCCACGACTTAGCAAATGTAATAAATGCCCGCCCGATGCCGCGAATCGACTATTGGTCAAGCGCGCGATGGGCGAGCATCATCGGCATGCCGTTTTTGGGTTTCAGGGTGATGCCGGAAAATAATTCAGGTTTAAAATTGGCGGGTTTTAGCGTCAGGGTAAAATCACGGAGCACCTGGGCCAGGACAACCGCCCCCTCCATCTGGGCGAATTGCCAGCCGATGCAAAATCGCGGGCCGGCACCAAATGGGTAATAGGCGCCGCGCGGCAATTGTTTTTCAAATTCGGCCGTCCAACGTTCGGGTAAAAATTCTTCGGGGTTTTTAAAATACCGCGGGTCGCGATGCGACAGGTAGGGTGAAAAAACCAACTCATCGCCATTTTTTATGTTATAACCATCCATCGTAAAATCCTTCACCACATGCCGGCCAATAACCCAAGCGGTCGGGTAAAGGCGCAGGGTTTCCTTAAAAACCTGTTGCGTGTATGGCAATTGCCCAAGGTCAGCCAGGGTTAGGTCGCGCTTGTTGGCGTCTTTATCGCCCAGCAGTCCGGCAATTTCGGCCTGCATTTTTTTGCGCACCCGTGGGTTTTTGTCAATCAAATACCATGCCCATGCAAGGGCGTTGGCGGTTGTTTCGTGGCCGGCCAAAAAAAACGTCAGGGCCTGGTCGCGTATCATTTTTAACGATGCGCGGTTTTGTTTTTTGTTTTTACCCATCGGATAAATTTCGAGCAACATCGATAACAGGTCTTGGTCTTGGTCATCGTCTTGTTTTTTACGCGCCGCGTTTTTAAGCGCGCGCTGTTTTATTTTTTCGGCGACCAATGTATTTATGACGCGATGAAAATAATGTTTGTGATAAAAAATCTTTAACGTCGCCGGCACCGGCAGGCGTAGCAAAATAAACGACAGGGGGTTGATAATCATTTTATATAGTTGATGGCCGAGCACGTCGGTCGAACGTTGAATCTTTTCAACCTCCCCCGAAAAGGTCATGTCAAACAACGTGCGGGTAACGATTTTCATGGTCAGGTCGTGCATCTCCTCATGAATATCTAGCACCTTGCCAAGCGGCAAGTTGGCGAAATGTTTTTTGGTTTCGGCCACCATGTGTTGGCAATAACTATCGATGCGCTTGCTGTGAAATCGCGGTTGAATGGCGCGGCGTTGCACGCGGTGCGCCGGTTCGTCAGATGTCAGTAACCCCTCGCCCAGCAACATGCTCAGCAATTTATGGCCACTACTTTTTTCCACATTTTCATATTGCTCGACCAGGGCGGCACTGACCATGCTGGGGCGACGTAAAAAATACACCGGTCGAAAACTGGGATAGGTATAATAAAGAACAAAAATATCGCCGTAGCGTTCAACATTATCGGCGGCGAATTGTAAAAAATTATCGCGAATATATTTTTGTTTTTTTAACAGGGCGAAAAACCCGCGCACATCATTGGTGAATGGCCCCTTTGGGGTTTGAGGTGGTTGCGCGGGTTGCTTAGAAGAATCTTTTGTAAAATGCTCAACCAGTGTTTTTTTTATTTTGCTCATTAATTTGCCATCACTATATTTTTTAACCACCCAACCATGGTTCATTGTATAACAAGCAATCGATAATAACAATCGATTAAAAATAAAATCGCAAAATAAAATTACAACTTACTGGAGGCCAAGTGGTTAAGCGGGTGCGTAAACCGCCTGGCGCGGCGGATAAAAATACCAGCGCGCGATTTTTTATAAAGTTGCGCGGTTGGCGCACGGCCGATAATTAGCAACGGCAACATGGCCGATAATCTGCGCCAGCGATACCAGCGGTGAAATTGCCACCAACAATCGCTCCCCATGATGAAGGCAAACCGGTCGCGCGGGTGATTGGCCATGATATGCCGCACCGCGTGATATGTAAATTGGTAACATGGTTTGTCGGGCAGGGTTTTTATTTTAATACATGGGTGGCGCGCAATTTTTTTGGCTTGGGCAACGCGGGTGGCAACGCTGGGCACATCGGGTTTTGCCTTTAACGGGTTTTGCGCAACCACCAACCACCAAATTTCGTCCAAGCCAAAATGCCGCAATGCCAGCAATGACGCGGCGCGGTGGCCGGCGTGGGCCGGGTTGAAACTGCCCCCCAGCAGGCCAATTTTTCGCCCGTGATGTTTGGTTTTTTTGGGTGAAGCCTGCCCGTCGCTTTGTTTTAAAAAACGCAAATGGCGCGACGGCGCGAAATAATGCGGGCGTGCGGTTAAGGACGACATTGCCCGTCACCATAGACGCGGTAATAATAGGTGCAAAGTTCGCGCGCCCCCACCGGCCCGCGGGCGTGGAATTTGCCGGTGGCGATTCCGACCTCTCCACCAAAGCCAAATTCGCCGCCGTCGGCAAATTGGGTTGAGGCATTGTGGAGGACTATCGCGCTGTCAATATTTTTTAAAAATTTTTCGGCGGTGTTTTTGTCGCCGGCAACAATCGCGTCGGTGTGGTGTGACCCATAATGGTTGATGTGGGCGATGGCTTCGTCAACATTGCCAACAATTTTTACCGCCAGGATTTTATCCAAAAATTCGGTGAAGTAATCCTCGTCGGTGGCCGGCGTCGCCGTGATATTATGTTGTTGCAACAGGCGCAACGATTCGGGGCAGGCACGCAACGCCACCCCACCCGCCACCAGCGGTTTGACCAATGTCGCCATGTGGTTGCCGGCAATGGCGCGGTCGAGCAATAATGTTTCCATCGCGCCGCACACGCCGACGCGCCGCAATTTTGCATTGTCGATGATGTTGGTCGCCATGGCGACATCGGCCGAGGCATCGACATAGACATGGCAATTGCCGTCCTCATGGGCGAACACCGCCATGGTGGCGTTTTGTTTCACCGTGCGCACCAGGTCCTTGCCACCGCGTGGAATAACCACGTCGATATAATCATTCATCGCCAATAATTCCTTCACCGCCGCGTGCCGTTTATCCATCACCATTTGGGTTTGTTGGTCGGGCAGGTTACATTGGCGCAACACCGCCTGCATCAGCTCGACCAATTTTTTTGACGAATGAAAACCGGCCGACCCGCCGCGCAATATGGCGACATTGCCCGATTTTAATGTCAGGGCGAAAATATCGACCGCGACATTGGGGCGCGATTCATAAATCGCCAAGACAACGCCCAGCGGGCAGGCAATTTTTTTTATCGTCAGGCCGTTGGGGCGCGTCCATTCATCAAGCACTCGCCCCACCGGGTCGGCCAGGTCGGCGATGGCGCGCACGCCGGCGGCCATGGCGGTGATGCGTTTTTCGTCAAGCAACAACCTGTCGCGTAGGGCGGCCGATAGGTCATTGGCATTGTCCATATCAATTTTGTTGGCGGCGAGAATCGATTGCTTTTCCGCCAACAACATATCGGCAAATTGTTGCAGGGCGTTATTTTTTTCGTCAGGCGACAGTCGCGCCACGGCGGGCGAAATTTTTTTGGCGGTGGCGGCGATGGTGCGTAAATTATCGGTCATTTTTTTTATTATTTATTGCTTTGGTTTTTTGCTTTTAATTTTTCGGCCAGGTTGGCAAATGGTTTCGCCATTGGTTGTTGGGCAATGGCTTTGGTTGGCGCGGCGGTTTTTGATTTCTGGTGGGGCGTGGCATCGGGCAACCCATTAACATTGGCCAATTCGGCGCGGAAGGCAACCGGAATGGTCGCCCCGGGTTTTTTGGGAAAAGGGTTAAGGTTCAAGGATAATTCTTGCACCATTTGCTCCAGCGTATCAAGCTCATCGCCCGCGATTGGTTCCACGTCCTTATGTCTTTTTTCATCGTAATAGCGTTCTTCGATAAAATCAAGATGCAGGTCGCCGCTGATTTTTTCATCAAATTCGTCGAGCGTGATGACGCATTGTTGCCGCACCACCGCCGACCAATGGGACGCCATGTAATAAACTTTATTGTCCAATTTTTCGCATTTTATATCGGCGGTAAATTCGTCGAGCGCAATCAGGCGCAGGCGTTTTTCAATCGCGCGCAACATCTCGGCTTGCTTCTTATCGGATTTTTGCAATTGCCAATTTATTTCAATTGGCTTTTTTTTTAAATCGCGCAGGGTTACCCAGCCCTTGCGAAATATCACATGATGCGGGTGCGGGGCGGCGGGCAAGGGGCGGGGCGAGTTATTGACCCGTGCGGCGCGCGCACCAGCCAAGGATGCGGTGGGCGCGGTGGCGGTGCGTGCCATTTTTTTGCCCTTCGCGCTATTTTTTACAAGTGGTTTTTTTTTCCCTTTTGCCATCATGATGCGATAATTTTTTTAGTTGATGGGCGGTATGTCGGCCGTGCCCGCTTTATGCTTCAGGTATTTTTCGCAATCGATAAAATAATCCGCCAATTTTTTATAATTTTTTTCTTGTCCAATACCGAAATAAAATTCTAACAATTCGACCAATTTTTTTTTGTCATGCGTCATAAACACCGCGTGGTAACGTTTTAACCGCGCGTATAATTTCGCCGCCAAGGCCTTGACGCGTTTGCCGACCACCATGTCATGCACCCCCTCAACGCGGTAGGAATCTTCAATCTCGCTAATCATGCCGTTCATGATGGCCTGGCGCAATTTGTGGTCGTTGATGGACGGCATGACGACCGCCAAAAAAATAGCGACGACGTTCATGCGGCCCTCGGTATTATCCTTGATATGGTTGCCATGGAGCAGGATATCGATAATTTTTTGTTGCCGCGCCGCGATGTTGCAACGATACAACCATTGTTTGGCCAATTGGTTGTTACGTTTTTTGGTGGCAAAAAAAAACGTCCCTACCCTTGCCAGCCCTGCGCCCAATGTTGCAATGGTATTTTTCATAACCATGAGCTTATTGCTGTTGGTTGCGCCCCTATTCTTTGCTTACCTGTTGCTTGGCGATAATGTGATATTCGTCCAATTTTTTATTCAACGCCTCGGCCGACAATGATTTGCCTTTTTCCTTGGCTATCGCCATGGCCTCGGCCACGACATCGTCGCTACCTGGTTTTTCGAAATCGGCATCAACCACACGGTCGACAATGGCGGTTTTGTCGCCGCCAACCTCCCCCGCCAGCCATTCGGCGAACAATTTGTTGCGGCGCATGGTGGCTTTAAATTCTTGCTCTTTGCTTAGTTGAAATTTTTTTTCTTCGGAGCGTTCGCGGTCATTAAAATTTGTCATGGTCTGATAATCCTTTCTTTGTGTGATTATATACCTATTGCCATAAAAGAAAAAACCAGTTATGTCAAAAAATATCTTATTTCTTGCACGCGCCTATAGCTCAACTGGATAGAGCGTCTGACTACGGATCAGAAGGTTGTGGGTTCGACTCCTGCTAGGCGCGCCAAGAAGAGCAATATATTTACGCTTCCGCTAAGGAGGCTTTTGCTTCCGCAGTCGAGACAAAAATTTTATTGTTTTTACCTCCGGCCAAACCCTGGCGAATTTATTGCGCTTCATTTCGTGCCGTGCTAATATATTTTCTGTAAAAATATAACCATGATAAAGGAAAACAAAAAACAATTTACGGGTGGTTGTTTATGTGGCGCGGTTCGTTTTGTCGCCAATATGGCCAAGGGGGCGGACGCGAAACCCCATACCTGTTCCTGCACCATGTGCCAAAAACATACCGGCGGTTTGACCGTTTCATGGGTGGAATTTGCCAAGGATGATGTTTCATGGGTTGGCGACCAACCCGCCATATATGATTCCTCCGCCCATTCTTATCGTGCCTTTTGCAAAAAATGCGGTAGCAGTCTTGGCGCGATTGATAAAGGCCCAACCCTTGCCCTGTTGTTGGGCGTGTTTGACAACCCAAAAGCAAAAGAATTACAACCAACCAGTCATTCTTATATATCCCATCGCCCCAAATGGTGGCAGGTAACCATCGGCAAGTAATAGCTACTACAGCAACGTGCGGTAATCCTTGGCGAGGTAGTCTTTTAATTTATCCAGCGCGCGGCCCTCGATTTGGCGGATGCGTTCGCGCGATACGGCGTATTTTGCTGATAGGTCTTCGAGTGTTTCCACTTCCTCCCCCAAATGGCGTTTCAACACAATTTCGCGTTCGCGCGGCGAAAGTTTTGCCATGGCGCGGGTGATGGTTTCTTGGCGGCGTTTGATTAAATCGCCGGCTTCGAGCGAGACATCGGGCGTGTCGCGGCTGTCGGCCAGCAAAGATTGCCAATCGGATTTTTCTTCGCCGTCGGTTTGTATTGGCGCGCTGAGCGATTGGTCGCCACCGCCCGACATACGTTGTTCCATTTGCGCTACGTCCTTTTCATCGACCAATAAATTATCGGCGATGGTTTTGACCTGTTCGGGGTTTAACGAATCGCCCAATGGCCGCCCCAACATCTGTTGCAACTTGACCTTGGCCTTGTTCAAATTAAAAAATAATTTTTTTTGTGCGGCGGTGGTGCCCATTTTGACCAGCGACCAACTGCGCAAAATATAATCATGAATCGACGCCTTTATCCACCACATGGCATAGGTCGACAGGCGAAATCCCTTCTCTGGTTCAAATTTGCGCACCGCCTGCATCAGGCCAATATTGCCCTCCGAAATTAATTCTGACATCGGCAAGCCGTAGCCGCGATAGCCAAAGGCGATTTTTGCCACCAACCGCAAATGGCTGGTAACCAATTTATGGGCGGCGTCGCGGTCGCCATGGTCTATCCAACGGTGCGCCAATGCTTGCTCCTCCGCCGCGGTCAATACCGGGTATTTTTTAATTTCTTGTAAATAACGCGCCAGCCCGTCTTCCTCCACCGATATCAACCCGCCGCTTGTGTTCTTGGCCGTGGGCTTGCTGGTGGATTTTTTTGCCGGCTTGCGGGGCTTGGCCGCCGCGCCATTTGCCATGCTATTTACCATGCCATTTACCATGGCCGCGTCGATGGTTTTTGCCGTTGCTGGTGATTTTTTGCCCAATTGTTTTGCTGGGGTGGCGGCGTCAAACGCGGCTATCACATCGACCCCGCCAATTGGCGGCGGCGGCGATACGTCGCGCAAAATGGTGGTTTTTTTGTTTGGCATGATATTTTCCCCTTTTTTCTTATTCTTTTGGAAACGGACGATAATTTATGTTGCGCACGTGATAACAAGGCATCTACATCGCCTGCGTTTTTTTGGTTTTATCAACTTTGCATTATCACCGATAAGGCTTCCCTCAAAAAAAATAGCTTGGCCGTAAGGGGCTATAGCGATCATCTAACCTTTACCATTTGGTGGCAATAAATTTATTCGTCTGTCACGCGCCCTCACCCTTTCTCATAGCATATAGGCACCCGAAAATCAATTTTCAATATCTTGCGCTATCATCGGGCACTTATATCCCTGCTTACACAAGACAGAAAATGAAAAGGACTAACCAATTTTCTTGGCTGGTCGGGCAGTCAAAACGAAGTGCGCCAATTGGTCAATAGCATATCTATAGGCTGACAACGAGGGGCGACCACCATAGAAATGCGGAGAGAATTTTTTTAGGTTTGTTTTTCATTGTTTTGACAAAACATTAGATAATTTACCTATAATAAAACCTATTAAAATTTGAACTATAGTATTTGCTAACGCGCTCATTTTTTCCTTATCTAAATAGTCTACTAATTTCTCTATGGGAAATAAATAATAAACAGCAACGATTATAGCCAAAGAAAAATAAATCCATAACAATATTATTGTTACATAATGTAAATGCCATCTAAATTTTTTCGCTAGGCTAGCAATCTGTTCATTTTTTTGATGTAATCTTAATTTCTCATAATACTCAAAATCGGAGTTAGGCAACCTATCACCCGGTTCACTTTTTTCGGCCGATAAAAACTTATCTTTCATTATTTATTTTATGAATTTTGTAAATTCTTTTTTAAAATATGGCTTTATTATATCATCAGGTATTTTTATTTTTAATAACTCGCTTATGGTTATATCGTCAAAATCTGTATCACCAGACACCTTTTCCCACGGAGAGCCTTTTTCATGGGAAACTAATGATAAGGTATTAGCAGAATATTTTCCGATATTCTTTATCAAGTTATCTATTATTGTTTTTTCTTTTTCATTAGGAATGAATTGGTTATCTTCATAAAATTTTATGTTGCCAGTATTTTTAATATAAAAAAACACATCAGGGAAAACGGGGCCGTATTTCCAAGCGCAAGGTTGTTCATCTACTAATCTTGATTCTGTGAACGCTAAAATACATCCATAAGAAAAATAAAGAAGTTTTTGTATTTTTGTGTTATTATAATTATATTGTGGTAATTTTTTTTCAACCGCATACTTATCGCAAATTTCAGCAATATATTTTGCAACTGCTCTACTATCGTTTGTCATGTTCTTATTCCTATAAAGCTAGTATAAACCATTTTTAGTATTTATTGCAAGCATCATCGCTTACCAGAAGCAGTGCACCTTAATAAGCTCGGCATGCTTCAACAACTTATATTGCAAATTTTGAACCATGCTTGAAGGCTATTGAAATGACTCTTGATATTTAATGAATGTCTAAACAGGAATGTATAAGGCCCATATATCATCCATTTTTGGTTGTTGACAAGTTTGTTTTTTCGTTATAGTTTAGTCGCCATGAAAATGAATAAATTAAAAACTAATAAGATTGCCTTTTGGGCGGTCGCAACCTTTGCCCTGCTGTTCAGCCTGTGGGGCGCGTATAATGGCTATTGTTATTTTACATCGTCGCCCGAGGACATGGTGGCAAAAATGACCAGCATGGGCGCGAACGAAGACCAAGCCAAGGCCGCAATTGATTTTTTTAACAACCTGCCATTTTGGTATGATGCGGTTTATGCGATTTCGCTTATCGCTGGCGTCTTGGCAACCGCGTCATTGTTGGCGCGTAAAAAATGGGCGGAACAATTATATTTGGTATCGCTGGTCACCATGGTGATTGCTTTTATCAGCGATTATGCCTTGGGTTTTTTTACATTGGTGGGCGATATGCAACCCTCCATGGCCAGCATGATGGCCGTGACCTATGTTATTATTACCGCGATAGCTACCTTCCTCTATTGGTGGGCAAAAAAATTGGTGGCGCGCGGCGACCTGTCGTAAAAAAATTATATTGTTGGTAGGTCGCTTTTTTTGGCGAGGGCGACATAATGGGGCGCGGTCCAATCCATCATTTTTTTATCGCTGTCGTTGATATCGCGCATTTTTTTGGCCGGTGACCCCGACCATAATTCGCCCGACGGAATGGTTTTGCGCGGCGTCAGCATGGCGCCAGCCGCCAGCATGGCGTGGCTTTCGATGGTTGCGCCGTCGAGCACTATCCCCTTCATCCCGACAAAACCATGCGATTTGATGGTGCAGGCATGGATAAGTGCCATGTGGCCGACCGAAACATCGTCGCCGATGGTGGTTGGCATGTTTAGGTTTACGTGGATGACCGTGCCGTCCTGGATATTACATCTTGCGCCGATGGTGATTGGTTCGTCGTCGCCGCGCAGAACGCAACCATACCAGATATTACTTTCCGCGCCGATGATGACATTGCCGATAATCACCGCGCCGGCGGCGATGCGCGCCGTGGGGTGAATGGTCGGCATGACACCGCGATATGGAATGATAAGTGGTTTGGTCATAAATCTTGCCTCACCATTATTCTAAGCCAAGGACAACGTATTTGCAATATGGCGTGGGTTATTCCTTAAGCAAGCGGTCGGCGTCAAGCGCGGCCATGCAACCCATGCCGGCCGATGTTACGGCCTGGCGGTAAACGCTGTCGGCGACGTCGCCGGCGGCAAACACGCCCGCGATATTGGTATTGGTGGTGCCGGCGGCAACTTTCAGGTAACCGGTTTTATCCATGTCGAGTTGCCCCTTAAAAATCTCGGTCGCCGGGCTGTGGCCGATGGCAACAAAAATCCCCTGCACGTCTAACGTGGTTTGTTTTTTGTCTTTGACATTTTCTATCACCGCCTGCTCGACGACCGCCGGTTCGCCCGACCCCTTGATATCGACCAATTGGCTATCCCAAATGATTTTTATCTTCGGGTTGTTTTTAACGCGGTCTTGCAAAATTTTTTCGCCCTTAAATTCATTGCGGCGGTGAATCAACGTAACTTGGCGGCACAAATTGGCAAGGTAAAGGGCTTCCTCCATCGCGGTGTTGCCGCCGCCAATCACCAAGACATCTTGGTCTTTGTAAAAAAACCCGTCGCAGGTCGCGCAACCCGAAACGCCAAAGCCTTTAAATTTTTCCTCGACCGGCAAACCCAACCATTTTGCATTGGCACCGGTCGCGATAATAATGGTGCGACCGCGATAGGTTTTGCCGCTATCGCCGAACAGGGCAAAATTTTTCTTTTCAGAAAAATCGACCTTGATGATGGTGTCATTCACCACCATGGTGCCGGCCTTGGCGGCCTGCGCCCCCATTTCATCCATCAGCCATGGGCCCTGAATCGTTTCGCGAAACCCCGGGTAATTTTCAACGTCGCTGGTCGTCATCAATTGGCCACCGGGTTGCAGGCCGGTAATCATCAGCGGTTTTCGGCCGGCACGGGCGGCATATATCGCCGCGGTGTAACCCGCCGGCCCGGCACCGATGATAATCATATCGTGAATGGTTTCTGTGTCGCTCATCTTAATCCTTATTTATTTTTTTTATGCTTGGTGCGCAGGAATCGTAACGCGCCGGTTGCGCCACATACTTAGCCAAGTTTTTGTTGTTGCGCTTGTTCTGTTTGCTCTATTTTTGTTGCGGTCATCATTTTTTTCGATGGGGTTCTTTCCCTCAGGCTACCCCTGATATAGGTGCCAACCTTGAATAATACAACCCGCCGCGCCGCGACGGTAACAACCTCCCGCGTTTTGGGGTTACGGCCGGGGCGGGCGGCCTTATCCCGCAGGGAAAAACTGCCAAAGCCGGCTAATTTAACGCCATGGCCAGCCGCCAGTTCGCTGATGATGCTATTCATCATATCGTCCAAAATTTTTTCGCAACGCAGCACCGACAGGTTATTTTTTACCGCCACCGCCATTGCAATGTCTTTTTTAACGATTGTTTTTTTTATTGCCATGATAGTCAGAATAAGGTAGGTTGCCTCTCGGGTAGTTCGATATGACTTTAAGCAAAGCCAACAAAAAAAGTAAAGAAAAAAATCTTCTGCCGTAAGGCTCATCCGCAGTTTTTTTTTAGAAAAATATATCATGGCCATAAAAAATAGCATCCGTTCAATGCCGCGCCTCGGCAAGGCCAAAGCTGGCGCAACCGCCCACAGAAATCATGTTAATGAAATCGGCCGCAATAACCGATGGCAACGCAACGGGTTGGAGCGTTTTCACGCCTCCCTCACCAATTCGCTCGATGGGTTGCGCGCTGTCTTCGTGTCGGAGCAAGCCTTCCGCTGGGGGATTTACCTTGGCCTGGTATTTTTCGGTAGCCTGTTCCTTACCAATTACTTGACCGGTTTGGAACTGAGCCCCACCGCGTGGCTTTTTTTATTATCAGGTTACCTGATGTTATTGGCCTTCGAGTTGATTAACTCATCGATGGAGATTTTGGCTGATATCGTCCACCCTGATTATCACCTGCTTATCAAGGCGGCGAAGGACATGGGCTCGGCGGCGGTTTTTTTATGCTACCTGTTCAACGGCGCGGTATGGATAATATTGGTTATTATACCGGTGCTAAAAATATTGTTTTAAATTACTTTTTAAATTTATCCAATTTTGAGCTGAGCTCTTGAATCTTTTTTCCTTGGCGTTCGGCCAGTGATTTCAAAGCGTCGATATCGTCGTTGCGGGCTTGAATCGCCGCATCCTTGCCGCGATTAAACAGGCCTTTTATTTTATTTTTTATCTTGCCGCCGAGTGATACGGCTTTGGCCTTGGCCTTTTCCTCGGCGTCTATGGTCATGTCCTTAACCTTACGGCCAAAATCGACCACATCTTCTTGCGCCGCATCTTTTGCGCGCTTTGCCTTTTCACCAAATTCGGCGGCATTGTGTTTTGCTATGTCCTTGACGCTGTCCTTCACGCCACGCGCGGCAACCGCCACGTCATGCAAACGTTCGTTCAAATCGTTGGTGCCCTTAACATTAATTTTTTTTATCATTTTTTATCCTTATGTGTATTAGCGTTGTTCTTTTTGGTGGTTGATGGTTTATTGTGGCTAGCATGCTGGGTGGCGGAATATTGCGGCGCAACATCTTTTGGCTGGCGCGCCCTCGTCCGCTCCGTCCTCAATATGCTGATGATTTCCCTTGCAATGACATAAAGAGAGCGAACACGCCAATCATGCTTTAGCATCCTTTCAATCACCCCACCCTCTTCAAGTAGTTTATAAAAACCCGCGACCGCTTGCTTAGCTATATCGGTCAAAATATCCTTGCGCGATGACTTGTCTGTCTGTTGCCAATTTTTTAATAAATAAATAAGTTGCTTGTGCGGCGCGTAATTGTCACGCAACCAACGGCGCATGAATGGTTCGGCCAATTCCCAAATGCTGGTGGTGCGCGACAACATGCGCGACAGCCCCTCGGCCATGATAATTGTTTTTTGCAACAGCAACAGGTTGGTGCGCGGCGTCATGCCAAATTGCCGCAGGGTGGCAAAAAGTTGCGGCAAAAATTTCGCCAGCGAAATATCATTGCTGTTTTTGCCCAACCAGACCTCGCCAATCGCGCGCAACGCGGCGGTGAATTCTTTGCGGTATTGGTCGTTGATTCTATCAACCGGCAAAAGGCCGATTTTTTCATGCGCCAGCGCGACCTTTTCATAATCTCTTTCTAAAAATCCGGATAACATTTCGGCCAAGAACATTTGGTGGTTGTGGTCGATGCGCCCCATGATGCCAAAATCTATCGGCACCAGCGCACCACGGCGGGTAAAAAACAAATTCCCCGGGTGCAGGTCGGCGTGAAAAAAACCATCGCGAAAAACCTGCAAGCAAAAAACCTCGGCCGAGGTGGCGAGCAATTGTTCTTTATCCAGCCCGTATTTTTTAAAATTTTCGTCGTCGTCGATGCGAAAACCATCGACCCATTCGATGGTTAAAACATTGTCTGACACGCCCTGCCAATAAACGGTCGGCACGTAAAATTTGTCCTGCATGGCAATAAAATTCTGCGCCAATTCGGCGGCCGATGAAGCCTCGTTCCTTAGGTTCAATTCCTTGGCGGTAATATTTTCAAAAGTTTCGACGATTGCGACGCTGTTCATTTCGCGCGCCAGCGGGAAAAAACGTTGCGCCCAATGGGCAAGGTTTTTTAACCGCCGCACGTCGCGCAAGAATAATTGACGGATATTAGGGCGGAGGATTTTGACCGCGACTTTGCGCCCTTGGAAAGTTGCGGCATAAACCCCGGCGACCGACGCGGCGGCCACCGGTGTCGTTTCAAATTGTTCGAACATATCGTCGACCGCAAGGTTGAAATCTTGGCTGATGGTTTGCTCGACATGGCGAAACGGGAATGGCGGCAATTTGTCTTGCAGGCCGGCAAGGGCGAAGGCGACATCGGCCCCGACGATATCGGCGCGCACCGAAAGCCCCTGGCCAAATTTTATGGCTATCGGGCCCAGGGCAATCAACGCGCGGTTAAAATTTTTGCCCTTGGTGCTGAACAGGTGAAAAAAAATGGCTAGCGGAAAAAAAATGCCGCGCAACAAATAATATTGCCAGCGTTTGATAAAGGGGCGAAAAACCCACAGCGAATCATACACCCCGAACAGCAGGATAATTTTGCTGAGTAACAACGCGGCGTCGACGAAAGAAAAAGATTTTTTTATCATATTTTTTTTATTGGTTGGTCTGCAACCTGTGACAGCAGGTCGCGGGCGTAACAACCGCGGTCGCGAAATACAAACCATGGTTGGATGTCCAACAATGGTTTTAGCACGAATGCACGTTCAAAAGCCAATGGGTGCGGAATGGTTAAATTATCAAGCTTTAAACATTGCTCGCCATAGCTAATAATATCCAAATCAATCGGGCGCGGTTGGTGGCGCGTGCCATTATCGACGCGGCCAAATTCTTTTTCAAGTTTTTTTAATTCGGCTAACAATTGCAATGGTTCTTGCCGCCCGCGATAAACCACCACGGCGTTTAAAAAATTATCTTGGTTTTCATTATATTGCGGCGCGCTGTTATAAATTGGGCTTACCATCACGACCTGCCCCAAGCGGTTTAATGCCGCGATAGCCGCCGTGATATTTTTTGCGATGTTTTTTTCGCGGCTGGTTGGTTTGTCGCTTGCGTCATCATTATCGGCCGCCATGTTACTGCTCATGTTGCTACCAAGCGCAATGATATAATCGGGGCGATGGCCATGGTGGAGCGCGCCCAGCACCCGCGCCATGTCAAACGCCGGTGCAACATCATGCACCCGCACGATGACGGGAAACATGTCATTGTTGTCCGGTTGGTTTTTATCATGTGGCGCGCGGTCGGTTTTTGTTGGCCCTGCTACATGACTCAGCACCCGTTGCAGGGCGACCGATTCCATCACCGTGCCGCCAATCAAACGTGCGTTGGTATCTTGCGCCAAATCTCGTCCCAGCAATTTGCCGATGAAACTTTTCCGGCTGATCCCCACCACCAATGGCAAGCCCAAAGATTTATAGACCGGCATGTTATTGATGAGGGCGAGCGAATCCTCAATCGTTTTGCCAAAACCAAAACCAACATCGAGCATGATTTTATCCTTAGCGATGCCGGCGGCGGTTATTTTTTCTATCGCCTGCTTAAAAAAATAATTAATATCATCAATAACATTTTGGTATTGGCCGCCGTGGTAACTGGCACCGAGGTTTTTATTTTTTTCGATGGCGGCCTTATACATCTCATCCGTGCTGGCAATTTTATTGCCACGCGCAACCCCATTGTGCATGACGATATAACCAAATAATTTTTCGTGGTGGCGCGATAAGACGGCGAGCATGTCGGCATCGCGCTTTTCATCCAAGCCAAAGGCCACGTCGTTGATAATCAAACGCGGCGCAACCGCCAGCGAAAACATCGCCTCGACAACCGCCGGTTTTTGGCTGTCGATACTGATGGGCAGGGACGGAAAATATTTCGCCACCGCGCGAACAAATGGCGTCAGGCGTTTTATTTCATCGTCTACGCTGACCGGTGTCGCGCCGGGCCGGGTGCTTTCACCGCCGATGTCGATAATATCCATGCCGGCGCGCAATTTTTCACGCACCATGGCGACTACCGATTCTTCGTCGCCGATGTTTTGATTGGCAATGCCGTCGCCCGAAAAACTATCGGGGGTAACATTGACAATCGCCATCACCAATGGTCGCGCTTGTGGCCGATAATGACCGGATAAAAAATTTTGTAAGGTGTCTTGTAAGTTCATTGAAACTATGGTTTATTTTCTATAGCATGCTTGATTACGAAATTCATTTGAAAAACTTGGGGGTTATGATGTCGCTCGGCATCCACCCCAGCGAAAAACAGCAACCACAACGGGTGGTTATCGATGTCACCTTGACCTGCGCCGTGCCAAAAAAAATGGCGATAGATGACGTGGTCGATTACGATAAATTAAGCCAGGCGATTGTTGCGATATGCACCGCGCGCCATGTTGATTTGTTGGAGGAATTGGCCGACAGCATCGCCGACCATTGCCTTGGGCTATCGCCCGTGACCCGCGCCGACATTACCATTGCCAAGCCCGAGGTTGCGAAATTATTGGGCGGCCAGGCAACCCCGATGATAAGGTGGGTGAAAAAACGCGGTTAAGAAAGATTGGTTTTCTTAATTCTGCCGGTCAGCAAAAGATAAAAATACAACAATGGCCGCGATTTTTTTAAAAGCGATTTTCTGATATACAAACCATCGCCAAAACTATTTTTATATTCCTTAATCCACTTGGTGTAGACGCGCACCATGTCATATTGCGCCAAAAATTTATCAATGTCGCCAACCAACGCGCACCCTTTATACAATTCAACTTGGTTGATTTCTGAATAGACATAATCAATTTTTTTTAATGTTTTGGTCGCCCCTTTCAAAACCTCTAATTCATAGCCCTGGACATCCATCATCAAAAAATTATAATCATTTTTTTTATCAAGCGCATCATCCATTTTTTTCATTTGCACCATTTCGGTTTTATCAAAACGAACATGTTTGGCGTAATCCAAATGTTCTTTTGGTTGCAACAGCGAACTGCTGGCCGCATGGTTATCGGCAACATTCATCGCGATTTTTTTTGTGTCATTGCCCAATGCAACCGGATAGATAGTAATTTTTTTATTTTTACCAAATTGCTTCCGCAACAGCTTCAAGCTGCTTTGCAGTGGTTCGAAAACGGCTATCGCCTGCACGCCCTGATTTATGAATATCGGAATCTCTTGCCCCAAATGGCCGCCGACCTGCACCATGGATTTTATATTTAAATTATATTTTTTTATCAATTTTTTGATTATTTTATTGGCGTCAGCATCAGTCAATATCAACGATTTTATTTTTTGTTTTACAAAGCGCAACATCGCCCACGCCCATGGCAGGTATCGTAATAGAATTTTTTTAATATATTGGCGCGCCGCCCGATAACAATGCTTGAAATAATTCATAATAATACCTCATCTTATTTGTTACCTAAATTGTAATAAAGTTACAACCAAGATAAAAATACAACAATGGTCGCGATTTTTTTAAAAGCGATTTTCTGATATATAAAGCATTACCGTCATAACCATCGCCCCACCATTCTGTGCAAGCACGCACAAAACCACGCTTCACCAACAGCCTGTCCAAATCAGCTATCATGGCGCACCCTTTGTATAACTCTTCGCGCGCTATTTCTGAATAAACATAATCTATTGTTTCTAGCATTTTGGTTGCGCCCTTTAATACTTCGACTTCGTAACCTTGGGTATCCATTATTAAAAAATTGGCATTATTTATTTTGCCGATAAATTTATCCAAGCGGAACATATCGACAAGCTCGGTTGTGCTAAAGCCAATCTCGGGATAATACTCAAGGTGTTTTTGGGGTTGCAAGATAGAACTGCTCGCGGCCCAATTATCCGCAACATACATCTTTACTTTTTTATTGTCATTTCCCAATGCAAATGGATGAATAATTATTTTATTATTTTCTGTCTGATGTTGTTTAACAATATATTCTAGTCTCTCTAAATTATATTTTACTGGTTCGAATATATCTATTCTCTTTATACCTATCAAAAGCAGTGACTTGATTTCTTCGCCATGATGCCCGCCAACCTGGATAACGCCATTGACTGCCAATTTGTATTTTTTCACTAACCTGACAAGCGGCGAGCCTAAATAATTTTTAAGCAATTTATCGGTATAAGATTTTTTTGCTGATTTAAGAAATTGCCAACCATTTGGCGAATGATCCATAAGCCACCGTTTTATTTTTTTACGCAACTGAAAATAAAACAACATTTTAAAAATATCCTTCTTTTTTGCGTTTTTCCATCGCGCCGACCGTGGCGCGGTCGTCCATCCGCGTCGCGGCGCGTTCGGAAATGGTCGTGCCCAATGTTTCGGCAATAATTTTATCAATCGTGTCGGCGGTGCTGAGCACCGGGCAGGTAACACTGCGGTCACCGACGGTGCGAAACCGCACCGATAATTTTTCCAATTGCTCGCCCGGGCGCATCGGCATTAAATCATTCACCGGAATAATCGTGTCGCCGCGCCGCACCACGTCGCGTTGGTGGGCAAAATAAATCGGCGGCAGGGGTAATTGCTCGCGGCCGATATATTCCCAAATATCAAGCTCGGTAAAATTCGATATCGGAAAAACCCTCAAGTGCCAACCCGCCAAGACATGCGGGTTATAGAGCGACCATAGTTCCGGCCGTTGGTCTTTCGGATTCCAACCGCCGAATTCATCGCGGATTGAAAACACCCGTTCCTTGGCGCGGGCGCGTTCTTCATCGCGCCTCGCCCCGCCCATCAGTGCCAGCCATTTATGTTTATCGATGGCTTCCAACAGGGTAACCGACTGCGCCGAATTGCGCGACGCGGTTTCGCTCGCCAAGCGCACCGAACCTTTTTTTATCGATTCCTCGACCTCGCCCACTATCATGTTGATGCCGTATTTTTTGGCCACCATGTCGCGGAACGTTATGACCTCCGGGTAATTATGGCCGGTGTCGATATGCACCGCGTCAAACGGCAGGGGCAGATTCGCGCCGGCGATGTGAAAAGCCTTATGTGCCAGGTGGAGGAGCACCATCGAATCCTTGCCGCCCGAAAACAACACGGCGGCGCGGCGACCCTCGCCCTCGGTGGTGGCCACCAATTCGCGGATGATATAGATCGCTTCGCGTTCCAACGCGTCAAGGTGGGGGTTATTTTTTTGAGTCATGATGGTTAATCGGCGCGCAATTATCGTTGCAGGTTGACCTCGTTAATGCCGCATTCTTTGTTGGCGGCGTCTTCCCACCACCAACGGCCGGCGCGAACATCCTCGGTTGCCTTGATGGCGCGACTGCATGGGTCGCACCCGATGGAGGCATAGCCGCGGTCGTATAATGGGTGGAGCGGCACGTCATGTTGGGCGAGGTAAGCGAAAACTTCCCCCTCCGACCAATCGAACAGCGGGTTATATTTTTGCAGGTGAAAACTTGTGTCTAGTTCTTGGAATGGGATGCTATCGCGCGTCACCCCCTGGCCCTGGCGTTGCCCCGTTACCCACAATGCCGCACCGTCAAGCGCGCGGCGCAACGGCGCAACCTTACGCACGCCACAGCAGGCCTTGCGCGCCGCCAGCGAATCGTAAAAACCATTCAGGCCATGGTCGGCTATCATCTTATCGACCTCATCCCTTGTCGGCAGAATCTTTTCAATCGTCAGGTTATATTTTTGTTCGACCCGCGTCAAATAATCATGGGTTTCGGTTGGCAAGCGGCCGGTTTCCAACATGAAAAAATCCGCGCCCGATAATGTCGCCACCGCCACCCAATGGTGCAATATCACCATATCCTCGGCCGATAAACTATTGGCGATTTTTTTTATCCCGGGTTGGTTTGCAATCTGTTGCAACCGCGCGCCGAGCGTTTTTATTTTTTCAGCAGCGATGTGCCCCGATGGTTTTTGCCATAAAAAATGCTTGGCATTGATGGATATTGCGTCGTTCATGGCGGTGCCGTTTTTAAAAATTACCTGATGGCGGTTTGATAAAAAACCGAAAAACTTTTTATCGCTGATTGCCAATCGACCAATTTTTTTTTGCCAACATCGGCCAGGTCAAACCCCGAGCGATAGAGCATTTGCGCCTGGTCGGGCAGGACCGGCCCCAGCGCGACCAATTTGCCCTTAAAACCGGCCTCGCGCCGCAACAGGTGCGCCAGCGAAAAACCGCGGCCATCGCGAAAGGTTAAAAATTCAATCGCCACCACGTCCGCTTCCGACAAATTATGAATCTGGGTCGCAACCTCGTCGATTGTTTTATCGGTTTGGAATGTCGCGACTGGTGATAAAGTTTCCACCGCCGTGCCATTTTGTAAATCAACCCACATTATTTTTTTGCCCCCTGCAGGACGGCTTTAAATTGTTCGACGCCGATTCTTTTTGCGGTTTCAAGGAAGGTTTCCGTGCCTTGCTTATTGGCCTGGTAAACGCCGGCAAAATTTTTCATCGCGGCGGGAATCTCATCCGCCGGAATGGCATGGCCCAAGATTTGCCCGATGGAGGCGTCGTCGGTCGGGTTACCGCCGATGGATATTTGGTAGGCCTCGACGCCCTTTTTATCGACGCCCAAAATACCAATATGCCCCGAATGGTGGTGGCCGCAGGCATTGATGCACCCCGACATGTTGATGCGCACTGTGCCCAAATTATTTTCCAGCGGTGTCTTGGCGAATGATTTGATAATATCCATCGCTATCGGCAATGACCGCGCGTTGGCCAAACTGCAATAATCCAGCCCCGGGCAACATATCACGTCGGACGCCATGTCTTTCCGCCCATCGGCCAAACCCAATTTATCGAGGGCTTGGAATAATTTATAAACCTGCGAGGTTTCGACATAGGGCAGAACCAAATTTTGAATGTAGCTGACGCGAATTTCGCCGCGCGAAAATTCATCGGCCAGGTCGGCAATCAAGGCCATTTCGCGGTCGGTGGCGTCGCCGGGCATACGTTCGGCATCCTTCAGCACTATCGTTACCAATTTATACCCGGGTTGTTTATGGTCGTCGAGGTTGACGCTTGCCCAATCGGCAAATTTTTTATCGCCGGCCATCTGTTGTTGCAAATGTTTTTCTGAAAAATCTTTGTCTTTTAATTGCGGCTTGGTGGGTGCAAAATCTTGCAGGATACGTTGCTTAATTTTATCATCCAGGTCGAAACTTGTGTCTTTTATTTTTTGCCATTCGGCCTCAACCGCGGCGCGGTATTTTTCGATGCCCCATTCGTGCACCAAGATTTTTATTCGCGCCTTATACAAATTATCGCGCCGACCATAAAGATTATAAACCCGCAACATCGCGTCCAAATAACTCAGCAGGTGTTTTTTCGGCAAGAAATCGCGCACCACCTTGGCAACGAACGGCGTGCGCCCCTGGCCACCGCCGGCCAGCATTTGAAAACCAATTTCGTTTTTATCATTCGGGTTTGCCACCATGCGAATGCCAACATCGTGAAAGGCAATGGCCGCGCGGTCTTGCCGCGCACCGGTGATGGCGATTTTAAATTTGCGCGGCAGGAAAACAAATTCCGGGTGGATGGTCGACCATTGGCGCATGATTTCGGCCCAGGGGCGCGGGTCATCATATTCATCGGCCGCCACACCGGCAAATGGGTCGGTCGTTACATTGCGCACGCAATTGCCACTGGTTTGGATGGCGTGCATGTCAACCGCCGCCAGGTCGGCCAGAATATCCGGCGTGTCGACCAACTTTATCCAATTATATTGAATATTTTGCCGCGTCGTAAAATGGCCAAACCCACGGTCGTATTTTTTGGCGATCATGCCAAGTTGCCGCAATTGGCGCGACGACAAAACGCCGTAGGGTATTGCCACCCGCAACATGTAGGCATGCAGTTGCAAATAAAGCCCATTCATCAAGCGCAGGGGGCGAAATTCTTCCTCGCTCAAATCCCCGGTCAAGCGGCGGGCAACTTGGCCACGGAATTCCTCGACCCGCTCGGTCAGGAATTTTTTGTCTTGTGTTTGATATTGATACATGTTTTTTAATAGGTTGTTTTTACGTTTGCAATTTTAAGCCGACGGCCCGATGGTTGGTTTGTGGCGGGCGCGGATTTCTTCCTTGGCCGACAGGGTCATGATTTTTCCACCCTCGCTGACCACCACCGGAAAATCGTAAATGCCAACCACCACTTGCGCCGCATTTTTTTTTGCCTCGACCAGGGCATTTGGCAAATCGTCGTCGCTAAATTTACTGGCCGATTGCACATCGAGCGTCCACTTGTTTTCTGGATTTGCCGATTGAAAATAAACCACCAGCCCATCGTCCAATCGGTTGGCGGTGATGACATTGATGTTGTTGCTCATGATCTTACCTGTTATTTTTTATTATTGCTTGTTTAAGGATTTGGTCGTGGCGGTTGTGAAATGTATATCACGCGCGGGTTGACGCGCGTCATCGTTCTGGTCGGTTTCATAAATCGGTTTGAAGCCGCGCACCGCGATGCCGGCCTTTTCAAAACTTGCCTTTATCGCCTCGTAATTTTCTGCCGCGGCCAACACCGCGACCGCTTCGCCAGCGGTAATTTCCCCCCGCAGGTCGCTGACAATATTCGCCACAGCCGACGGGGTTGTTTGTTGCGCCGCGCTGATTTTTTTAATCACCACCTCGCGCCGCGCCAGGCTTAATATATCGGAAAAAATCGCGTCCTCGCCCATCACCACTATCGTGTCGGCATTTTTAATCGCCTGGAGCATCGCCAGCGACAAATCATCGCACCCACCCTGGTTTGCCTGCAACCCGAGCAAAAACAAATTATTATGCTGGCGAAATTTTTCATGGTCGCCGCGCAACAACGAAGCCAATAATGTTTCCACCGCGTCATCGATATGGCCACGATTTATTTCATCGCGCGCGGTGCGCACCATAGTGGCCACCTCGCCCTGCAAAAATTCTTGCCAGAACAGGCGGCGTTTTAAGCCCATCGGCAATAATTGATTAACGCGTGGTCGATATTGCCGCGCCAACGCCATCAGCGGCCCAACCTCGGCCGGAATCGCCTGCTCCAACTTTTGCCGAATATCGGTGGCCAACACCGGCACAATGCCGTCGGTGGCGATAGCCACCGTCAACGGCCGCCGGTCGACCATCGCGCCAAATGAAAAACTGCTTTTTTCAATATTGTCGGCGACGTTAATCGGCAGGCCAATTTCCAAACACAATGGGTATAACAATTCGACAACCGCCGTCAATTGCGGGTCGACAACCACCAACGGCCGGCCGGCCAAAACCGCACGCCATTTTTTCTTATCCTTGGTGTTTTTTATTGGCGGCAAGATTTTTATTTTACCGCTGGCGGCAAATTTTTTTAACTCGGTCGGCAATGTATCGCACATGATATCAACCCGCCCAGCGCGCAACAACAGGGTGCGCACCTTGGCCACCGCCAAATGGCCATTGCCAATCACCAGCGGCGTGGCGTGGCGCAAATTTAAAAATATCGGAAAACTATCCATCGTTTGTTAATCCTGTTATTGCCGTAAGGATTCCGGGGTTAAGGCAACCTCGAGCCCATCCAAATCCTTGGTAATCAAAATCTGGCATGACAGGCGTGAATTTTTTCCCGCGCCCGATACCAAATCGAGCATGTCCTTTTCATCGTCTTGCATCGCCGGCAGTTTTTTCACCCAACCATCGGCTACCTTAACATGGCAGGTGGCGCAGGCCATTGCCCCGCCGCAATCGGCCAATATCGGCAGGTCGTTATCGCGAATCGCCTCCATCAATTGGTAACCCAATGGCGCGTCGATTTCATCAACCTTACCGGTTTTATAATTTTTAACTTTTACCTTTATCGACATGGCTTATTATATCACTTTCAGCAATCTTTGCAATTTGGTTGACGAGGTGGTGTATTGCATCGCCACCCGTTCATCCGGCGATAACAATTTTTTTGCCGCGATGGCCATCAGGGCGGCCTCGTGGAAACCAGACAATATCAGTTTTAATTTCCCCGGGTAATAATTAATATCACCAATCGCAAACACCCCCGGCAGGTTGGTGCGGAAGGCTTCGGTATCCACCAATATCAAATTTTTATCGGCCGCCACCTTCTCCCCCGTGCCAAGCGTCAGCCCCCAATTGGCAAGCGGCCCAAGTTTCATGCTCAAGCCATAAAAGGGTAAAAAATTATCGACCATCACGGTTTGCTCGACGCCGTCGTTTTCTATCACCACGCCGCTTAATTTATCCTCGCCCAATAATTTTATTGGGTTGCCAAGGTAAAATTGCACGCGGCCGGATTCTATCATCTCCTCCAATTTTTTAACCGATGCCGGTGCGCCGCGAAATTCGCGCCGCCGATGCACCAGACCGATTTTTGCCGCGCGCTCGGCCAAATTCAATGTCCAATCCAGTGCCGAATCGCCGCCACCGGCGAGCAAGATATTTTTGCCGTCATATTGGTTGATGTTGCGCACCGCGTAAGCAACGCCGCGCCCCTCATAATTTTCGATACCATCTATCGATGGTTTTTTGGGTTGGAACGAACCGCCGCCGGCGGCTATCACCACAATTTTGCTTTCAAAAACCGCACCGCCGTCGGTGGTTAATTGCCAACCATCCTGGACGCGCTCTAACGTCTCAACCATGTGGTTGAAATGGAAGGTCGGGGCGAATGGTTCAATCTGCTGTAGCAGGTTATCGGTCAGGGCCTGGCCCGACACCACCGGCAGGGCGGGAATATCATATATCGGTTTGTCGGGGTAAAGTTCGGCGCATTGCCCACCGGCCTTGCCCAAAATATCTATCACATGCGCCGATAAACCATGCAGTCCCAATTCAAACACCGCAAACAACCCCACCGGCCCGGCACCGATAATCACTACATCCGTTTTTATTTTATCGCTCATCTTCGCTCCTTTATAATTTGTTCTATAGATTTTTTCTCGATTTGTTTCAAGCTTTAAATAGGTAAAATAGATTATTATTCCTTTTTTTTAATAATTATAGAATTAAATTCTATTTTATTCCTATTTTTTGCTTAAAAAGAGAATGTTATTCTATTTTATTTTTTTGGACGATTGTTTTATTCCTATTTTCGCCACAAATTGGTGGGTGGCGAAAAAAAATTTTGGTGGATTTTTTGTCGCGTAATCTTTATCGTTTTTTTTAACATCGCACAAGTTCTATCACGCATTTACGACCAATCACATGAAGCAATCCAAACCATTTCGTCTTGCCATCGCCGGCCTTGGCACGGTGGGGGCCAGCCTGGTGCAACTTATCGAGGAGCATAACAAAAAAATAACCGATGGCAATGGGCAAGTGGGGCAAGAAATCATAGGCCAACCGATTTCTATCGTCGGCCTATCGGCGCGCGATAAAAACAAAAAACGCGCCATCGATATTTCTACCTATGAATTTTTTTCATCGGCCGAGGAAATGGCGAGGGATGTTGATTACGATGCGCTGGTCGAGCTAGTCGGTGGGGTGGATGGCGTGGCGCCGGCCATTTGGCAATCGGCCATCGACCGCCACAAAACCATTATCACCGCCAACAAGGCACTGCTGGCAATGCGCGCCGGCGAATTCGTTCCCGCCATCGAAAAAAATAATAGCCAATTGTATTTCGAGGCCGCGGTGATGGGGGCGGTGCCGGTTATCGACACGATAAAAAATTCGTTGCGGTCGCTAGATATCAGTGGTTTTTACGGCATCGTCAACGGCACCTGCAATTATATTTTAAGCACCATGAAGGCAAAAAAATTGCCCTTTGCCGAGGTGTTGGCCGACGCCCAGCAAAAGGGCTATGCCGAGGCCGACCCAAGTTTTGATATCGACGGCACCGACGCCCTGCATAAATTGGTTATCCTGACGATATTGGCATTTGGCACCATGCCGAATATCGACAATATTTATACCCGTGGCGTGCGCGATATCGACAGCGTTGATATTCATTACGCCGGCCTGTTTAATTTTTCGATAAAATTATTTGCCACCGCCAAAAAAATGAACGACCAGATGATGTTGAGCGTCGAGCCGATGTTGATAGAAAAAAATCGTATCATGGCCAAGGTGGGGGATGCGCTAAACGCCATCAATATCGAAAGCACCGCCCGCGGGCCGTTGCTGTTAATTGGCCGCGGTGCGGGCGGCATGCCGACCGCGTCGGCCGTGTTGGCCGATGTTATCACCGCGCAGAATAATCAAATTGACGCGGGCGAAAAAACACCGCAAGCGGCGCACAACCTGCCCCATCTTCTGCCATTTGGTCGGCCATTTGCTGATATTATGAATAACAAATTATCTTTTAAAAATGTCAGCGATGACGAGGCGCGGTTTTATATCCGCCTGAGCGTTGCCGACAAGGTTGGGGTTATCGCCACCTGCTCGACCATTTTGCGCGACGCCGCTATATCGATAGAAAAATTACACCAGAACGATGATAGACCGGTCCATATCTCCATCATCACCCACGCCACGCGCCGCGAAAATATCGCCCAAGCCATTACCAAAATAAAAGAATTGGATGCGATATTAAAAGAACCCGTGGTGATGAAATTGTTATAGGGCGATTGACAACATCGGCGAACGAACCTATGACCTGGCTAAAGTTTATCCATTCTTACAAATTATTGTGCGCGACCTATAAATGGGACATATCGGGACATATATTGGGGCATAAAAAATCATGAAAAAACTATCCTTACTAGCGGCCATTATGGCTTGCCTATTGTTAGCCGCCTGCGCCAACCTGTCGCCATTACAAACCGCCTATATGCAATGCAAGGCCAGTGGCGCAAAAAGCGTCAGCAATGGCTCGGGCGCCAGCCCGCCGCTGTTGCTCGGCCTATACACCGAATATAATGGTTATAATTTTGATTGCCCAATGGTATTGGAAAATAAAGAGGTCAAAAAATCATTGCAAGATAAGGGCAAATTGGACAAAAATGGCAATGTGCCAAATTAGTAAACAAGTTAGTAAGACTGGAAACAAAGACCTGCAACCATTTTAACCCATTTATCATCCATTTCTGCCTAATCGATGATATTTTATGAATTGACTAAAGGGGTGAACCTATCTATGGTTGTCTATAATTATAAACCGCAATATGAGCATCATGAAAAAATCAACCAAGTTACTTGCCGCATTATTCGTCGCATCGCCGTTATTGACAACATTGCCGGCCACGGCCATGAACGGTGCCTATGATAGCAAAATATCGGCCCTCGCCGGTTATTATGGCTATACCGAGGTCAA
>JASGCL010000012.1:0-11351 GCA_030054115.1 Hydrotalea sp. | reverse complement strand
CCTATGATAGCAAAATATCGGCCCTCGCCGGTTATTATGGCTATACCGAGGTCAATAGCGACGGCTCGTTCTTCATCTCGAATAAGGGGGCTATCGTTGGTGTCAATTACACCGGCCAATATCGGTTTGGCCAAAATTATACGGGGACGGCCTATATCTCGCCCGATGTTACGCTTTACGGCGGCACGTTAAAATATCATTCGCTCAGTTCGGGCGACCACGACAATGCAACCTATTTCCTGGCGGAGGCGCGGGGCCTAATCGGCTATGACTTCGCCTTCACCAGCCTGCATCACGTTAATTTATTCACCGGCGCGGGTTATCGCTTCACCGGCAATTTTGACGACGGCAAAGTCACCGACCAAAATTACGCGGCATATGACCGTATCAATCACCTAGGTTATATTCCGGTGGGTGCGGGTTACAGTTACGGCAATGCCAACAGCGATTTTTCATTTGCGATACGCGGTGAATATGATATTTTTCTCGGCGGGTTACAATTGACCTATTACGAACCAACCGCCGCCATCCAATATCCAAACGGCCTTGGCACCACCGCGCTACTGTCTACGACGCCATTTCAGAATAAACAAACCACTGGCTATGGTTTTAAGACGTCTTTGTCATTGGCCTATAAACAATTTGTCCTGCAACCATTTTTCAATTATTGGGATATTGGGGTAAGCTCGGCGGTTTATTACAACCTGCCCTGCATAAACGATAATGGCACGACGATTGACTGTAAAGGCGGCACCGCTATCGATGGAAAATTATTACCGGTGCAATTTACCGAGCCCGCCAACAACACGATAGAGGCCGGGGCGAGCATCGGCTATAGTTTCTAATCAACCGTTGTTGTTTTGGTCGCGCACATTGCTATTGCTATTGTTATTGTTATGAGGTCGGCGACGGCTTGATTTTATCATTGCAATGTTGCAAAGCAGGCTTGTGAAAAAGATATTTTTTTTAATCATTCTGCTGGCGCAATTCATCTCGCCAGCTGTGGCACAAACCAGCGACAAAAAATTACAGGTCGTGGCCAGTCTTTATCCGGTTTATGATTTCACCAAGGAAATCGGCGGGGATAAGATTGCGGTGCGGTTGCTGTTACCCCCGGGGGTCGAGGCGCACCATTTCGACCCGACGCCAACCGACGTGCTAAGCATCAACCGCGCCGATGTTTTTACCTATGTCAGCGATACGATGGAACCCTGGGCCAAAAAAATTCTTGCCAGTTTAAACAATGGAAAATTAACCCAATTAACTATTGTCAACAGCGGCCGCGACGTAGCATCTGTCGGCAACGACCCGCATCTGTGGCTTGATTTATCGCGCGCACAGCAAATGGTAACCGCCATCGCCGATGGCCTGGCCACCGCCGACCCCAGCAATAAAAAATTTTACCGCGACCGCGCAAAAAATTATAACCGACAATTGGCGTTGCTGGATAATGATTATAAAAAAACCATCGCCACCTGCCAACAACGCGACATTATTTATGGCGGGCATAATACCTTTGGTTATTTGGCGCGGCGTTACGGCCTGACGACCAGCGCGGTTACGGGGTTTAGTGATGATGCCGAGCCAACCGCCAAGGGGCTCAAAAATATCATCGATAATGTGAAAAAAAATAATATCCATTATATTTTTTACGAGGAATTATCCGACCCAAAAATTGCGGTCAGTTTAGCGCGCGAAACCGGCGCGAAACTGCTCCTGCTTAATGGCGCGCATGAGGTCAGCAAAGACGACATGGTGGCTGGCGTTTCGTTCCTCACCATCATGAAGAACAACCTTAATAACCTAGCGCTTGGTTTATCATGCCGCCGCGCATAACCATGGATAAAATGGGCAAAAAAAAATTATCCAACAGCAAAACCACCAAGCCATTGGTGCGGGTCGATAACCTGTCGGTTGCCTATGGCGGCCAGGTCGCCCTGCGCCAGGTGTCGCTGACGATTGAACACGGCGATTTCATCAGCTTGATTGGGCCGAACGGCGCGGGGAAGACTACCTTGATTCAAAGCATGGTTCAGGCGTTGCAAGCCCATAACGGCGGTGATAAAAAAATTATATTTGATAAAAACAAACCAATCATCTTGGGTTACCTGCCACAACAGCAAAAACGGGTTAGCGATTTTCCGGCAACCTGTGGGGAGGTTGTTCTCCTCGGCCTGCTCGCCGGGCGCGGCACGCCAAAATTTATCACGCGCCACGACCATGAAAAAGTTGATACCAGCCTGCGCACCCTGGGCATCAGCCACCTCAAAAACAATATTTTTTCATTGCTGTCGGGCGGGCAAAAACAATTGGTCTTGCTGGCGCGCGCCCTGGTGGCTGGTGGTAATTTTTTGATTTTCGATGAACCGACCACCGCCCTTGACCCAAACGCGCGACAACATTTTTTGACCTTGCTCGGGCATCTTAATAAATTGCACCACACCACGATAATTTTTATCACCCACGATTTGGTCGACACCCAACCCTACACCAACAAAATTTTATACCTAGACCGCGATGTAAAATTTTTTGGCACGCCAACCGAATTCACCCGCGTCGCCAGTCGCCTTACCCCGCAACCGCATGATTCCATCACCTGCCACGACCACGCTTAAAAAAACACCATGGCACTATTGTTCGATTTTTTTCATTATGATTTTGTGTGGCGCGCGCTGATTGCCGGTGTGTTGGTTGCGGCCTGTTGCGCCGCGCTCGGCATGTTTTTGGTTCTACGCAATTTGTCGTTGATAAGCGACGGCCTGTCACACATCGGGTTTGGCACTATCGCGATTGGTTTATTTTTTGGCATTTACCCATTGTATGTTTCCTTGCCGCTGGTGATTGCGGCGTCGCTCCTTATTCTACGCCTCACCAAGCGCGGCACGGGCGATGCCGCCATTGGCATGGTATCGGCCATCGGTGTGGCGGTTGGCGTGATTGTTGCCTCGCTCAACCACGGGGTTAATGTCGACATGATGTCTTATCTGTTTGGCAATATCTTAACCATCAGCCCATTGGAAATGTGGTTGGCGGTCGCCCTGTCGCTGGTGGTGATGACGATGATTTATATTTTTTATTGGGATTTTTTCGCCACCACCTTTGACAATAATTACGCCGAGGCAATGGGGGTGAGGACGCTGTTTATCAACCGCCTGCTGATGATATTAACCGCGGTGGTGGTGGTGTTATCGATTCGCGTCGTCGGGGCGGTGTTGGTGTCGGCGTTGATTATTTTTCCCGCCATGACGGCGTTGCGGCTTTCACAACAATTTAAAATCGCGATGGGGTTGGCGTTGATGGTCTCGCTATTGTCGGTGGTGGTTGGCATGTTTGCCTCCTTTATATTCAACCTGCCGACTGGCGCAACCATTGTTGTCATCAATGGCGTGTTTTTCCTTGGCGCGGTTTTGTTGGGCCTCGCCCGCAAAAAATAAAAAAGAAATGGTGGGCGGTACTGGGATCGAACCAGTGGCCACTGCGATGTCAACACAGTGCTCTACCGCTGAGCTAACCGCCCACATGTAAATCAATCTTGCCTTAACAGATGGCGAAAAAAATCACAATCTTTTTGGCGAGGATTCTGGCCAAAAATAATTAGCCAAATTCTTTCGCGCCGACGATTAAATAATCCCACAGATAGGGGGCAAAACTGCTCCTGACCTGGATTTCGCATTCGTCGTCAAATTGCGTTAAAACAATCGACGCATTGGCGTAATGCGTGCTGACAACTTGGCCGGCGGTGAAAACCCGCTCGTCGGTGTCAAACGGCGACCCCTTGTTAAGCAAAAGAAAACGCGCCGACCCCTTCAACAAAATATCAAGGTAATAATCGGACACATCAACCAATCCATGGTGTTTGCCCTTTAATTCTTTACCAAGTTTTTCAATGATTTCCGCCGCCGCCCCCAATGGCAAATAAAGCAACCATTCGTCGGGCGACACCCACGATAGGCGATAATTTTTTCCCGCGCTGTAATGCAATGGTTGCGGCATGGCCAGGCCGACAATTTTTTTTACCGCCGCCGCCAAGGCCGATTTTTCGCCGCGCAAAATTATCTTATCGCGCGGTGGCACCACCGATAGCAATATATTGGCCGATTTGTATTCGTCGGCATGGTCAAGCAAGCTGTTGCGTTCGGGGTGCCATTTCTGGCCAAAGCCACCAACCAGGTGAAGTTTCACATCAGCCGGGGTGTTGGTGCGCCGCACCTTCTTCGCGCCGGCAAATATCTTTTGCGATACGTCGGCTTGATATCGGTTATCGTTATCTTGTTCGCTCATCATGTCATCCTCCGGTTTTCTTTATCCCAAAAAATTGGTTCGGTCACGGTAACGCGAATTGCCTTCTTGCCCATCACCGGCACCCATAATTCTTGACCGATAAGGTTGCGGCCATTTTTAATCAACCCCATGGCAATCGACCGACCGGCGTTCGGGCTGTCGTAGGCCGAGGTAACATAACCCACCATGTCCATCGGCGGCTTGCGTTTCAGGTTTTTCACCACCTGCGCCCCTTCCCTCAGCACGACCTTACCATCGCGCGGCAACAACCCAACCAAGTGGCGGCGGTCGGGGCGCGCCGTGTCGGGGCGATAGAGCGAGCGTTTGCCCAAAAAATCCGGTTTCTTTTTTGATATCATGCCGCCCAGGCCCAAATCGTCGGGCGTTACCATGCCGTCGGTATCTTGGCCAACAATGATATAGCCTTTCTCCGCGCGGAGGACGTGCATCGCCTCCGTGCCATAGGGGGTGATGTTGTATTTTTTCCCGTGTGCCATCAACCCCTGCCACAGGGCGCGGCCGTAACGCGCCGGCACGTTAATTTCAAAACTTAGCTCGCCGGTAAAACTGATGCGGAAGACCCGCGCCGGAATCCCCAGGATATTTATTTTTTTCATCGTCATGTGGGGGAAGGCCTCGTTATCGACATTGCTATCGCTGATTTCTTGCAACAACAGCCGGGCGTTTGGCCCAGCGATAGACGCCACCGCCCATTGCTCGGTAACCGATGTGCAATAGACTTTCCATGTCGGGTATTCGGTTTGCAACCATTCCTCCAACCAATTCATCACCCGCCCCGCCCCGCCGGTGGTGGTGGTCATGTGGTAATGGTTTTCACCCAAACGGGTTGTCACCCCGTCGTCGAACACCATGCCGTTTTCGTTCAGCATCAGGCCGTAACGGCATTGGCCGATTTTTAAATTATCCCAGCCATTGGTGTAAACCAGATTCAATAATTTTAAAGCATCCGGCCCCTGAATATCGATTTTGCCCAGGGTCGAGGCGTCGAGCACGCCCAACGAATCGCGGGTCGCCTTGACCTCGCGCATAACCGCCTGGTGCATGTTTTCGCCGGCGCGTAAAAAATACCACGGCCGCAACCAATCGCCGACATTTTCAAACACGACCTGCGCCTTTAAATGCTCGGGGTGCATGGCGGTTTGGCGCGATTGTTGGAACAACGTGCCAACATTATGCCCGGCCAGCGCGCCAAAGGTTTGCGTGCTGTAGGGCGGGCGGAATGTCGTGATGCCAACCTCGGGCACGCGGAGCCCCAAGTGATGCGCCAAAAAATGCAAAGCATTGAGGTTAGAGGTTTTCCCCTGGTCGGTTGCCATGCCGGTGGTGGTGTAACGTTTCAGCAATTCGACCGAATCATATCCCTCGCGCACCGCCAATTGCCAATCGGCCACCGTGACGTCATTTTGGAAATCGGCAAAATGCTTGGCCTTGCCATGGCCAATTGGTTTTTTGCCGGGCAAAATAAATATCGGCGCGGGGTGCAGGTCGCGTGGTTTTTCGCCAGCCGCCGGAAATTCCACCATCTGTTTGACGCCCAATTTTTTGAAAAGGTTTTTTAAATCCCCCGCCAATTCGCTTAAAGTAGTCGTGCCATTAACCCCGCCAACCACCTCGCAGGCCTGAGGGATTTTATCCGGCAGGAAGGCGCAAAGTTTTTCATCATATCGCAATTGGCCGCGCCCTTGGGAATAAAGATGCACCGTCGGCACAAACCCGCCGCTCATCGCCACCACATCGCATTCTAATGTCAGGGGCGACATTTCCTTATCAATCATCAACCCCATGCCGTTACCAAGCGCGCTTTGCATTTTTTTGCTCGCGTTTTTTTTGCTCGGCTTGTCGGTGTTCTCATCGCTATCGACCGCTACCAAACTATTGACGATAATTTTTTTGATACGCCTCATGCCGCCGGCCTCGCTGATGATATTTTCAATCGTCGCCCCCTCCAACACCCGGCCACCCATCGCCTTGACCTTCGCCATCAATGCGGCGCGCGGTGGCTCGGCACCCTGATGGGTCAGCTTCGGTCGCACATCAATCACCGACGCCATGCGACCGGCGGATAGCACCATTTTGGCCGCCTCGTAAACCGAATCATTGTTGGTGATAAAGGCGACATGCCGCCCGGGCAATACCGCGTAACGTTTTAGGTATTCGGCCACCGCGCCGGCCATCATAACCCCCGGCCGGTCGTTGTCGGGGAAGCACAACGGCCGTTCCAAACTGCCGGTTGCCAAAATAACTTGCTTGGCGCGGATTTTCCAAAATCGTTGGCGCGGCAAATGGCGAATATGGCGATGCGGCAAATGGTCGGTTACCTTTTCCAGCGCGGTTAAAAACTGATGGTCATAAAGCGCGGTGATGGTGGTGCGCGGCAGGAGCGTCACATGTTTGTAGCTGGATAGTTTTTTCACCACCTCGGCCACCCATTTCATCGCCCCCTTGCCATCGATGGTATCGCCCGATTGATGCAGGTAACCGCCAAAATGCCAATCCTCATCGGCCAGCAAAATTTTCTCGCCGGTTTTTTCGGTCGCCATCGCCAAATTAAGCGCGGTCAGCAAACCGGCCATACCGCCGCCCACCACCAAATAATCAACATGAATATGGCGCGTCGCGTAGCTGTCGATATCGGCGACGTTTTTTACCTTGCCCAAACCGGCGGCGCGGCGAATGAATGGCTCGTAAAAGCTTTCCCAAAAGCGACGTGGAAATTTAAATGTTTTGTAATAAAAACCAGCGGGAAAAATTTTGGCCAAAATGCCAGAATTCACCGCCAGCAAATCAAATTTCAAACTGGGGTAGCGGTTTTGCGACCGCACATGTTGCCCCATCACCAATTCCGACATGGTGGCACGGGCATTGACTTCCTCGCCGCCGCCGCCACTGCTGACGGTGACCAGAGCGTTTGGCTCCTCCACCCCCGCCGATAAAATACCGCGTGGCCGGTGATATTTAAAACTACGCCCGACCAAGCTTATACCCTGGCCCAGCAATGCTGAGGCAACGCTGTCGCCATAAAAACCGGTCAGGCGTTTGCCGTCAAAATCAAAGCCCAGCGGTTGGTCCTTTTGTATGCCCCAGCCAAATTCTTCGCTTTTTGGCAAACGATAAATATTTTGTTTCATGGTATTAACTTTTTTGTTTGGCGGTTGGTAATTTGTCGGTGATTTTATAAACCGCGAGGATTTCATCACTCACCGTGTGGCGCAACACATTGAACCATTTTCGGCAACCATGTTGGTGCATCCAACGTTCGCGGTGCAACCCCTTGGGGTTACTGCGAAAAAAAACATAATCGCCCCATTCTTCGTCGCTTAATTTTAACGAATTTTTTGGCCGCGCGATATGCGCCTCGCCATGGCACGTAAATTCGGTCATTTCGCGTAACCCGCAGTATGGGCATTCGATTTCAAACATAATTTATCTTTCCTTCTTTCTTTTTATCTCATCTCAATTATTTATTTCGCATGGTTAGTTGGACAGGTTGGCGCGCCATTTAATGCGCCACGGCGGCGGCGGCACCTTCATCCACCAAACTGCCGGTGTAAAAACGTTCGATGGAAAATGGTTTGGCGATTGGGTCCATTTCCTTACCGGCCAGCGAGCTGGCAAAAACATAGCCCGAACCCGGCGTGGCCTTGAACCCGCCGGTGCCCCAACCGCAATTGAAAAACAAATTCTCGACCGGTGTTTTGGCGATAATTGGGCTACGGTCGATGGTGACATCGACAATCCCGGCCCATTGGCGCAACATTTTTAGCCGCGACACGAATGGGAACAATTCGACCAACGGCGACATGATATGTTCGATGGAATTAAACGCACCGCGTTGCGAATAACTGATGTAGGGGTCAGACCCCGCCCCGACCACCAATTCGCCCTTATCCGATTGGCTGACGTAAACATGCACCGCGTTCGACATGATAACGCAATCGATAATTGGCTTCAGCGGTTCGGAAACCAACGCCTGAAGCGGGAATGATTCAATCGGCAGGCGGAAGCCCGCCATGTTGGCCATAACCCCCGAATGGCCGGCGGTCACCACGCCGATGCGCCCCGCCATGATTTTTTTGAGCTCCTTGCCTTGCCGCACCTCGACGCCCTGCGCCTTGCCATTTTTAATCAGGAATTTTGTAACCTCGGCATGTTGCACAATATCAACCCCAAGGTTCGACGCCGCCCGCGCAAAGCCCCAGGCCACCGCGTCGTGCCGCGCCGTGCCGCCGCGCCGTTGCAACAATGCCCCGACCACCGGGTAACGGCCATTCATGTTAAGGGTCGGCACCATCTTGCTGACCTGCTTCGGGTTTAGGTATTCGCTGTCGATGCCGTTCAGCCAAATGGCATGGCCACGGCGACCGATTTCTTGCATGTCATGCACATTATGCGCAATGTGGAGCAAGCCACGTTGCGAGAACATCACGTTGTAATTTAATTCGTTGCTCAAGCCCTCGAACAATTTGACCGACAATTCATAAATTTTTGCCGATTCATCCATTGTGTAATTCGACCGCACGATGGTGGTGTTGCGGCCGGTGTTGCCACCGCCCAGCCAACCTTTTTCAATCACCGCAATATTTTTCAAGTTATGTTTTTTGGCAAGGTAATAGGCGGTCGCCAAGCCATGGCCGCCGCCGCCGATGATGATGATATCGTATTTATCCTTGAGCGGCCGATTGGGCAGGGCGTTTTGCCAGCCCTCGTGGTATTTGAGCGATTCCTTAACCAGCGAAAAAATCGAATAGTTTTTCATGTAATTTTTATGGGCGTTTTATCTCTCAACAAATTATTTCTTATCGTAGCCCGCGGAATCAATTAAGGCATCAAGCCGTTCCGCCGGGTAATTTTTTTCCAAATCCGCCGCCAGATCGCTGGCAATTTTCTCCAAATCATCACCGCATTCGACTGGCGCGGATTTTTTCCATTCGGCAAGGTAATCATCGGTCGCATCGGCCTTACCCGCCATGGCGGCGCGGTCGATAGCCTTTTCAAATCGTTCGCTCAATTGTTTTTTCACCTGCGTGCCGCGCCGACCACCCGCCGAGACTATTACCTGCGACGGGATATCGCGCCAAAAAATAATTTGATATTGCGCCATTTTTTTTAAGTGTTTTCGTGATTTATATTATTGATAAATTCTTGGAGCAAGCCGTAACCGGTGAAGCGCCGTTCAAAGCTCAAAGCCATTTTTTTGCTAGCTCTTTCTGCCATCGATGTCAAGCCATCGTCGTCGGTTTGCGCCAGGTAAACCAATTTTTTATAATTGCCAAACATGGTTTGCAACAGCTCGGGGTGCTTGGCCAGGCCCATGCCCTGCCAAACCAATTCGTCAAAATGGCGCGCCAAATAATCGGTCAAAAAAAACGAACCCAATTCCTGCTCCATCATTTTTTCAAATTCATCCATGCCGGCAAAAAATTGGTAGCAATGTGCCCCCGGCAGACGTTGCAATTGTTCGTCGGCGATTAACTTATCCAGCAGGCCGCCGGTGCCGCAATCGGCGTAACCAATAAAAATGGTTTTGTAATCGGCTTTATTTTTATCGATGGTTTTTTTTAATTCGGGAACAATTTTTTGCGGGCTGTTGTGCAATATCGCCGGCAAGAATAACAGGTCGGTGCTGTTATCGCCCAGTTGCGCCAACAAAAATTTTATTTCCTTGGCCAGCGCGCCGCAGGCAATCACCAATTGCTTATCCCGTTTGGCGATGGCTTTCTTGGCGACCGATTTTTTGCTGACTTGCGTTAGGTTTTGCATAACCCCACTATATCAAAAAAAGCGAAAATTAGCACAAGAAATATAACCGCAATTCTTAACCATAAGCGCGAAATAATTGACAAAGCCGTGACGTCGGTTTATGGTTGATGGCAGATGCGCAGGCCTATCGGGCAAGGCATCTAAAAAAAAATTAGGAGGGACAAAATATGGGGACATTGAGACAGGTAGGGACAACCTATTCAAAAACCGCGGCCAAAATACCCGCCGCCGGCAAATATGCCAAAAAAAATAATACAAAAAAATTATCGGTAAGGGGGCGAAAATCAAGACGGGCCAGGGGCGTCCGGCTTGCCACCGCCATGGCGCGCGCCGTGAATATTGTGATGGCCATTGTCATCAGCGTTTTTTCGACGATTATTGCGGTCGGCCTATTTGCTTTGCTGGCTGTTTTATTTATCCCGCTTGGTTTGGTTGGGTTGTTGCTTGGCCTGATAAATATCGCCGCGGTTAAATTTACCAAGCGGAAACAGCGCGGCCTTAATTTTATGACATTGGCCATTGCCGGCTTGATATTATTACCCAGCAAGCAGGTCATGGCCACGGTCAAAAATGGTTTTTACCTAACACCCGTGGGCGGGGTTATTTTTGTCAACAAAAGTTTTATCAAGGGCGCCCGCAAAGATGCGATAGGCGGCGGTGGCGGCTTTGCCCTTGGCTATCAATTCGAGCACTTCCAATTCCAACTTGAAACCGGTTACCAATATTACCACCCACGGGGAACTTACAGCCAGGTCGAGCTGACCGCCGAAACATTTTTTACCAGCCGACAAACCATTCAAACCATATCGTTTGATAATAATGAAGGTTTCATCCCCATAACCTTTGGCATTAATTACACCATCTCGCTGACAAAAAACGATAACCTGCGCCTGACCCCCGGGGTTGCCGGCGGGTTATGGATTCACACCATCGCCAGCCGTTTATCAAGCGATACGCCCTTTGACTACTTCCTGGCCAACCAGCCCGATTTTTTGAATTACAAAATAACCGAATATCGCGGCCTTATCATGCCCAGCCTGTCGCTGGATTACGCCCCCACCGATAACCTGACAATAAAGTTGCTTGGAAAATTTTACCTTGTCCCGGGTGGCTACAGCGATTATTACAACCAGCACAACATCGACCTAGCCCCCTGTTGCATCAATTGGCAAAATTTTAATTCGCTATGGCAGGATCATTTTACCCCGTCCTATGAAATAATCACCGGCAGTTTTTGGTATGGCGCGTTTGATATCGGCCTGCAATATGTTTTTTAACGGCGCGTTATT